>NZ_JBJTMK010000001.1:0-3133 GCF_046070465.1 Candidatus Planktophila sp.
TGTAGGGCTTTGATTGATCGCGACCACCTTCAATGAAGTAGCGATCCATGACACCTTTGATGACATCTTGATTGGGAAAGTGAGCCATCGCGCGACGGATAGATCCATCAATATCTCCATCCTGCAGACGACGAGCTACAACAGAATCAATCGCCGTACCTGAGATAACTCCGAGATGACCTGCTTTGGAGACTTCTTTAGCGAGGGCGGCAGAGGAGACTGCAATACCCATGCCACCTTGAATGATGGTCGGCAATCGGCGCTCTGTCATGGGTCAACTTTGGTGCATAGAGAGCCAAACTCGCGAGTAGTAACTGTGCGAGCCGTAAATAAATTCGTCTCGGGCGTAGGTTCTATGACGTGAATCATAATTAGGCTAGAAGTTGAAGAATGCAAGATAGAGGGCGATTGTGACCATCACAACGGAGATGGAGAGGTCGAGGACTTTCCAAAAGATTGGCTTAGACATGTACTTGGAAGCGGATCTTGCTCCAAAGCCAATTGCGCTGAACCATAGAACGCTGCCTGTTGATGCACCTAGCGCAAAGATCCAGCGATGCTCGTCGAATTGATTGGCAAGGCTTCCAAGAAAGATGACAGTATCTAAATAGACGTGCGGATTAAGGAAGGTAAATCCCAAAACACTTGCAATCACAGCAGTTCGGGCGGGAGATTGAAGTTCTCCGATTTCCAAGTTTTGTTGGTTAAAGGCAGATCGAAGGCTTTTAGATGCGAACCAGAGAAGGTAGGCAACGCCAAACCAGCGAATGAACTCCATGAGAGAAGGAGCCGATTGGATTAATTTGCCGAGACCAGCTGCACCTAAGAAGATAAGAGCTATATCTGAAAGTGCACAGATCGCAACAACAAGGAAAACATGCTTACGAGTTAATCCTTGGCGTATCACAAAGGCATTTTGAGCGCCTATCGCAATGATGAGAGAGAGTCCCGATAGAAGCCCAGGTATGAATGCGCTCATGGGATGAAGATATAGGAATCTTTTGCTGAGTGGACGATACTGGGATCGAACCAGTGACCCCCACAATGTCAATGTGGTGCTCTACCGCTGAGCCAATCGTCCGGGTCTTATGAAGTTGTGGTGGAAGTGTAACCTAGAAAGTGCGATGCTCTTTAGCGAGCATAGTCATCTTGAATTCGCTCAATATCGTCTTCACCGAAATATGTTCCTCGCTGGACTTCAACGAAGATCATTACCTCAGAACCTGAATTGCCGATACGGTGCTGCTCGCCGATGGCTACCTCAACTGAGTCGCCCGCGTGAGCTTTAAACTCTTTATCACCGAGAACAACATCTGCAACGCCAGAGACGATGTACCAATGCTCTTCGCGCTTTTGATGGCGCTGCAGTGAGAGTCTGTGCCCTGGTTCAACCCAGATTGTCTTTACTTTGTAGGTAGGCGTATCTGCAAGCACTTGATAACGACCCCAAGGGCGCTCTGGACCTTCTAGGTATTCCTGAGTCATGGGGATGAGGGTAATCCGTTTCTTCGTTGAAACTATGGAGGTGGAAACGGGATTTGAACCCGTGTAGAGGGATTTGCAGTCCCTTGCCTCGCCTCTCGGCCATTCCACCATAGAAAGAAAGCCACCTTCAGAGAAAGTGACTTTAAATCCGAGCGGACGACGGGGTTCGAACCCGCGACCTGAACCTTGGCAAGGTTCCGCGCTACCAGCTGCGCTACGTCCGCGTATTGCGGGCGCAAATCTAGCGTAGGAGTGGCCTAAGTGCCAAAGCGTGATCCGGCATCGACGTCCTAGCCCTTAGCCTTGCCCCATGTTTATTGGTAAGGGGTATCGCTTCTGGATGGGTGGCGTAGAAGCCAGTCGTTTGGCTGAAATCACCACCGATCCATCGCGGCTCGACGATGGCAATTTCTGGGCAGTATTGACCACCTTCGAAGGTGAATACCGCTTTGCTCGATTTAAGAAAGTTATCGAAAAGCCGTTCATTGCAAAAGAAGCCTGGAACCGATTAGAAAGACCATGGAAATCCAGTGTCGACCAAATCGATTTTATTGCATACGTCCATCAGATCCGTGAAGAGATAGCCACTGGAGGCGTCTATCAAGTAAATGCTTGCAGGCAGCTCTCACATTTCATGGGAGATAAGCCTCAGGGTCTTGATGCTCTCTTTGCGGACGTACTCAATGCGCACCCAGCACCTTTTGCTTCTTACTTGATGATTCCTGGGTTTGAAGTTGCATCTGCATCACCTGAAAGATTCCTTTCGCGCACCGGCTCAAAAATCCTCACATCTCCTATTAAGGGCACAATTCGATGGAACCAAGAGGTTTTTGGGGATAAAGATAAGTCGGAGAACTTAATGATTGTTGATTTGATGCGCAACGATATTTCTCAGGTATGCAAAGCCGGTACCGTTGAAGTCTCTGCACTCTTCAGACAAGAGAAGCATCCGGGTATAACTCACTTAGTTTCAGATATCGAAGGAACTCTTAATGAAGAAACTTCATGGAAATCAATCTATGAAGCACTTCTGCCTCCCGGTTCCGTCTCTGGTGCACCGAAATCATCTGCCTTATCAATAATTGAAAAGAATGAAGGTGCACGTGGTCCTTACTGTGGATCGCTAGGTTGGATTCACGGAGACCGTGCTGAATTAGCAGTTGCTATCCGTACTTTCTGGACGACGGGTGACAAGTATCTTCGATATGGCACAGGTGCAGGGATTACCTGGGGAAGTGACGCGCAATCTGAATGGGAAGAGACCCAACTCAAAGCGCGCCATTTAATTTCGATCGCTGGCGGCGAGCTGTGAACCATCCGGCTCGTAGGCCATTTCCCCAAGGCGAAGGCTTCTTTGAAACTCTGCGCACTAAAAATGGAGAAGTAGCAGAACTCACTCGCCATATGCGGCGAGCTCTCACCGCCTCAGAGGCAACTGGCATCAAGATTCCTGGAGAAGAAGAACTTCGTGCAGCAATCGCAAAGGTAATTACGGAGAATCCTCATGAAATCGGTCGACTTCGCATCTGCTTCAGCCATGAAGGTGTCGTGATCACCCATGATAAATATGAAGACCTCATTGAAGGTGGCTTTTTAACATTTTCGGCTATAACTTCTAAAGCAATTGGAGAACAGTTCAAGACTTATC
>NZ_JBJTMK010000002.1:0-3869 GCF_046070465.1 Candidatus Planktophila sp.
AGTACACCTGGATACATCCAGCTCTGTGCCAGTGCACCCGCCCAGGTTGCAGCGCCCAAGGCAAGTGCACGGCTATCGGTTAAATGCGGAGCTTGCTCTTGAATTTGGATAACGTGCCTTCGCCTATTCCGGGAACTTTCAAGAGATCTTCTATGGTTGCAAATGGACCATTTGCTTTGCGATAGCTCACGATGCGCGTTGCCAGCACGGGGCCGATTCCATCGAGGGCTTCAAACTCTTTTGCGCTGGCACGATTGATCATGACCAGTGATGAACTCTTGGGCTTTATCTTTACTGGAGCCTTCTTATTTGTCGTAGTTCCTGACTTTGCATAGATATAAATTTGTTCACCATCGGCGATGATGCGCGCTTGATTGAGATCCGATGGATCTCCGGCCTTAGTGACTCCCCCGGCCGCCTTAATCGCATCAACCACACGTGCACCGATACTTAATTGATAGACGCCAGGGTGTGCGACAGCGCCTTGAACATCGACAGTGATATCGACTGCGGCAACATCTACAGAGAGAGCCGGTGGTGTGATTGCCTCGCTGGGAGTAGATGTTCGAAAGATAAAGAATGAGGATGTGGCAAGGACAAGTCCGGCCACGATGAGAAGTGAGCGCTTTTGAGCTGTTGTGTAGTGGAGATCGCTCCACCAATTTCTAATATTTTCCATGTGCCGATTTAAGGCCTCAATGATTGTGATGCACGAGACTGAAATTGAAGTTGTGGATAGTAATGAGGAGGAGAAGACTCGTCGCAGGAGGTTGATGTGATGGCGAGTCTGACGAATTTTCCCGGAATGGCGAAGAATGTTTCGTTTCGCGCAAAATGCCCGCTACAACCTGGCCAACCATGCAATCTCTGTAATGCCGATGCCTATAACGGACCGCAAGATTGTCCAGTAGTCGCTCTCGTCATGGATGATCCACAACTTCGCACTTCTCTCGATGCAAAGCGGTTGGCCGCTAAAAGCTAAACCTTAAAGTGAAAACTGGGTCGCTTCAGCAGTAATTTTTATTTCAATATCCTCAATTGGGACTTCATAGACAAGGCCATAGAGGTCTCGTGCCATTTTCTCTATTTCACGAGGGTGTGTTGCTTGAGTAAATAATTCTGGGTAATCCGGGAAATGTATTAGGTAAAAACTGTCTTCAGGGGCTACCGTGATGCGGACGATCTGAGTCATCGCAACCACCTCTTTCCAAACTCTGGCTCTAAGTCTTTCATGATTGATGCAACAGTTCCATTTGCGATTTCTCTGTGTCGAGGAATTTGTGTGTGACATTGACCGACGATGACGATTGTGTGGTTACTTCCTTCACGCAAAGTAACTTTAATCTCCATCATTAGCGCTCGGCGATCGATTGCACGCATCAGATCCCTCCGCTTCATGTTGCGAGTAAAGGCGATTTTGCTGAGTGAAAACGAAACCAATCATTCACTTGTGGATGAAATACTGTTATTTTCTGGCCATGACTACAGGTGCGATGAAGTGGGAACATGGCGAGACTGCCTATGAAATCTTTGGAGATTTAACGCCCGCAAAAACTCCGCTGATTCTCGCGCATGGCGGACCCGGTTTTACTTCACACTCTATGAAAGTAATCGCCCGCTATGTTGCAGCAACGGGTCGACCAGCGATTACCTACGATCAAATTGGCTGTGGTGGCTCAACCCATCTGCAAGATAAGCCAAAGGAATTTTGGAGCATTGAACTCTTTAAGAAGGAATTCGGGTTACTCGTAGACCACCTCGGAATTTCTGGTGGCTTTGCGTTACTAGGTCACTCTTGGGGCGGACTACTTGCTGCCGAAATCGCAATTACTCGACCAGGCGGGCTGAAAGCGCTCGTGCTCTCAAGCGCATTAGGTGATACCGATACCTGGGAGATTGAGGCGCGACGTCTTGCCTTGGAGATGCCAGCAGAATTTTCAGAACCTTTAATACGACACGAAGATGCCGGCACTGTCGATAGCCCTGAGTACGCAGTGGCTATCGCTGAGTTCTATCGTCGCCATCTCTGCCGAATCCCAGCACCAGCAGAAATTCTTACCGCAATCGAAGAGTCTGGTAAGGATCAGACCGTCTATAGCGCAATGTGGGGCCACTCCGAACTTTCGTGCACTGGAAATCTTAAGCACCATGTAGTGACCGATCGACTGAGCGCAATTGAAGTTCCTACCCAGATATTTTCTGGACGTTTCGATGAGTCAACTGCTGCTACTAATGAAAGCTACTTGAACGGTATCTCCGGTTCGACCTGGGAGCTCTTTGAAGAGTCAGCGCACATGACTTACGTTGAAGAAGCCGCCAAGTATCAGCGCCTTCTCAACGCATTTCTCGAAAAGGAGCTTGCTTAAAGAACGATGTTGACGAGCTTTGGAGCTCGAGCAATAACCTTCTTTGGTGCAGCGCCGCTAAGTTCTTTAACAATATCTGCATGTGCAAGAGCTGCCGCTTCAAGATCGGCATCGGAAATAGCTGGTGAGACGTTGATGCGTCCCTTGATTTTGCCGTTGATTTGAATAACAGCTTCGACTTCATCGGCAACGAGAAGAGCTGGGTCAACTTCTGGCCAACCTGCAGTAGCAATCGCTGGCTTGTGGCCAAGGCGCTCCCACATCTCTTCGGCAGTAAAGGGAGCAACGAGTGACAACATAATTGCAATCGCTTCAACCGCTTCGCGCACTGCAGGATCTGCCGCCCCGCATCCTGAATCTACTGCCTTACGTGTTGCATTCACGAGCTCCATCACTCGAGCGATTGCAACGTTAAATCGGAATGATTCAACTGCAAATGCTGCATCGTGAAGCGCCTTATGTGTTGCCTTGCGAAGAGTGAGGTCGCCGGTTGAGAAATCAACCCCTGGTGCTGAAGTCACATCGCCTGACAAGCGCCATGCGCGGCTTAAGAATTTAACAGAACCAGATGGAGAAACATCTGCCCAGTCGACATCATCTTCTGGAGGACCGGCAAAGACCATCGATAGACGAATCGCATCGACGCCATGGTTTTCAAGCTCATCTGAAAGTCGAACAAGGTTTCCTCGGGACTTAGACATGGCAGAGCCATCCATCAACACCATTCCCTGATTGAGAAGGCGTGTAAATGGTTCGTTGAATCCAAGCATTCCCATGTCATTGAGAACCTTGGTGAAGAATCGTGAATAGAGAAGGTGCAAGATTGCGTGAGTTACGCCGCCGACATATTGATCCACTGGCAACCATGTATCAACATCTGCACGAGAGAAAGGCTCATTGTCATTTGTTGATGATGGATAGCGAAGGAAGTACCAAGAAGAGTCGACGAATGTATCCATTGTGTCTGAGTCACGAAGTGCAGCTGCTCCACACTGAGGGCATGTTGTATTGACCCAATCTGATGCCGCTGCAAGTGGTGACTGACCCTTTGGCTTGAGATCGATGTCCTTTGCGGAAGGGAGCGTGAGCGGAAGCTGATCCGCAGGAACTGGTACTTCACCACACTTATCGCAATGCACGATAGGAATTGGTGTACCCCAGAAGCGCTGGCGCGATACAAGCCAATCGCGCAAACGATAGTTGCGCGCTGCTTTTCCAAGGTTTTTCGCCTCAAGCTCTGCAGTAATTTTCGCAATCGCTTCAGCTTTATTAAGGCCATTCAGCGAACCTGAGTTAATCAATACCCCATCACCGGTTGTTGCAACAAATGTGACCGCTGGATCTTCATCATCACTCTGAACAACTACTTGTACAGGAAGCTTCATCGCCTTAGCGAAATCAAGGTCGCGCTGATCGTGTGCTGGAACAGCCATGATCGCGCCGGTTCCGTAATCTGCAAGAACGTAATCAGATGCCCAGATTGGAAGCTTCGCACCGTTTACC
>NZ_JBJTMK010000003.1:0-5957 GCF_046070465.1 Candidatus Planktophila sp.
CGATATCGTTCCTCACCACATCATCACCGAAGATGTTCCAACGTCAGTCGTTGATCGCGCAGTCATTGTTCAACCACTTGAGATGTATGAAATCGAATGTGTTGCTCGTGGCTACCTCACTGGTAGCGGTCTCATTGAGTACAACGACAATCGCGCAGTCTGTGGCAACGCTCTTCCTGAAGGTTTGCTCGATGGATCGAAGCTTCCTGCTTCAATCTTTACGCCAGCAACAAAGGCTGAGGTCGGCGATCACGATATCAATATCGATTTTGAATCTGCAGTGAACGTTGTTGGCCGCGATATCGCCGAGGACCTACGTGCGACAACTCTTAAGTTGTATGACACAGCTGCTGAATACGCCCTCAGTCGCGGAATTATTCTCGCTGATACCAAATTTGAATTCGGTGCGAGCTCTGAAGGCACAATCACTCTAGGCGATGAAGTCTTAACTCCAGATTCCTCACGCTTCTGGGAGGCAGAGGGTTGGACGCCAGGAAAATCACAACCGTCATTTGATAAGCAATTTGTTCGTGATTGGTTGATATCCAGTGGCTGGGATAAGAAGTCACCACCACCAGAGCTTCCTCAAGAGATTATCGAGAAGACAGCTGCTCGATATGAAGAGGCATATGAACGCATTACAGGCACAAAGTTTTAACAACTAGGCAAACGAAGGAGAGAAAAAATGGCAACAATCGTGGTGGATGTAATGTTGAAACCAGAGATCCTCGACCCACAAGGTAAGGCTGTTGCATCAGCACTTCCTCGTTTGGGCTTCACATTCGCTACTGATGTTCGTCAAGGTAAGCGCTTTGAAATTACAGTCGATGGTGAGCCAACGGCCGCACAGCTCGCTGAAGTTGAAGTTGCTGCAGAGAAGTTGCTCTCCAATCCAGTTATTGAAAACTTCACAGTTCGAGTGGAGAAGTAAGCGATATGAAGATCGGTGTTGTTACCTTTCCCGGCACCCTCGATGATCGAGATGCCGCCCGCGCAGTCCGATATGCCGGAGGTGAGGCAATTGAGCTTTGGCACGATGATGCCGACCTCAAGGACGTCGATGCAGTCATCCTTCCAGGCGGCTTTTCATACGGTGATTACCTTCGCTGCGGCGCAATTTCACGCTTTTCACCAGTGATGGAGCCACTGATTGCAGCAGCTAAGGGCGGAATGCCGCTCCTTGGAATCTGTAACGGCTTCCAGGTTCTCGCTGAAGCTCACCTCATTCCAGGCGCACTGACTCGCAATCAGCACCTGCATTTTCTCTGCACTGATCAAGCAATCCGCATTGAAAACAACTCAACAGCTTGGACTAACTCCTATTCAAAGGACCAAGAGATAGTCATTCCTTTGAAAAATGGTGAAGGTTCATATCAGTGTGATGATGAAACTTTGAAGATGCTTGAAGGTGAAGGACGCATCGTTGCGCGTTATGTCGGTGAAAATCCAAACGGCTCTCGCAATTTAATTGCCGGAATTTCCAATGAGCGCGGAAACATTGTTGGACTTATGCCACACCCAGAGCACGCAATCGATGCTCTCACTGGTCCTGGAGTGGATGGACTTGGATTCTTTACATCTGTCTTGAAAGCGATGGTGAAATAAATATGGCTCTCGATACGGTTGCAACAGCAAAGGCAAACCCAGATGCACCACAACCATTTGCAGAACTTGGCTTAAAGCCAGATGAGTATGCGAGCATCAAAGAGATTCTCGGTCGTCGTCCAACATCATCAGAGCTCGCAATGTACTCTGTTATGTGGTCTGAGCACTGCTCATATAAATCTTCAAAAGTTCACCTCAAGCAATTTGGTGAGAAGGCAGTTAAGAGCGATGCACTTCTCGTTGGAATTGGTGAGAACGCAGGTGTTGTTGATGTCGGTCAGGGTTACGCAGTAACGTTTAAGATCGAATCACATAACCACCCATCGTTTATTGAGCCATATCAAGGTGCCGCAACTGGCGTGGGCGGAATCGTTCGTGACATTTTGACAATGGGTGCTCGTCCGATTGCAGTCATGGATCCACTTCGCTTTGGTCCAGCAGATGCTCCAGATACTCGTCGTGTACTGCCAGGAATCGTCTCTGGCGTTGGTGGATATGGAAACTGTTTAGGTTTGCCAAACATTGGTGGCGAAGTTGTCTTTGATGAAACATATCTCGGCAACCCACTAGTGAATGCGCTCTGTGTTGGCGTTATGAATCACAGCGATATCAAGCTCGCAAAGGCTGCAGGAGCAGGAAATCTCGTTGTTTTATACGGGGCAAAGACAGGTGGCGACGGAATCGGCGGCGTATCTGTTCTCGCATCTGAAACCTTTGAATCCAAGGGACCTGCAAAGCGCCCTGCAGTTCAAGTCGGCGATCCATTTGTAGAGAAGGTTCTCATCGAGTGTTCTCTTGAAATCTTCGCTGAAGATCTCGTAGTCGGTATTCAAGATCTCGGTGGCGCTGGACTTTCTTGTGCAACGTCAGAGCTTGCTTCGGGTGGTTCAGGTGGCATGAAGGTGCAGCTAGAAAAAGTTCCTTTGCGTGATCCCTCACTATCACCAGAAGAAATTCTGATGTCTGAATCACAAGAGCGCATGTGTGCAATTGTTGAGCCATCAAAAATTGATCGCTTCTTGGAAATCTGTAAGAAGTGGGATGTGAAATCGACTGTCATTGGTGAAGTAACCGATGGAACTCATCTTGAGATTACCTTTAACGGCGAACTTATTGTCGATGTTCCACCACGCACAGTGGCACACGATGGTCCGGTCTATAACCGCCCGCTTGCAAAGCCTGATTACATCGATCAGGTTGCAAAGGAAACTATCAACCCACCACTTCCATCAACAGCGGCTGAAATAAAGGAAACAATCCTGAAGGTTGCTTCTACTCCAAACCTTGCTGATAAGTCTTGGATTACAGATCAATATGATCGCTATGTCCAGGGCAACACAATTCAGTCGCAACCTGATGATTCTAGAATGGTCCGTATCGATGAGAAGACCAACCTTGGCGTTGCAGTTGCAACAGATGCCAATGCAAACTGGTCTTACCTCAATCCTTACGAAGGTGCGAAGTTGGCTCTTGCAGAAGCTGCTCGCAATATTGCAACTGCTGGTGCAAAGCCCCTCGCTGTTACTAACTGCCTCAACTTCGGTTCACCTGAGGATCCGGGTGTGATGTGGCAATTCGCGGAATCAGTACGTGGTCTTGCCGATGGTTGCCTCGAGATGGGACTTCCTGTCACAGGCGGAAACGTCTCGTTCTACAACCAGACTGGCACCACTGCGATTCTGCCAACACCGGTGATCGGCGTGCTCGGCGTCATCGAAGATGTCCGCACTCGTACGCCAATGTCCTTTAAAGACGCTGGTTTAGAGCTCTTCCTCTTGGGCGCCAAAGATCACAATCTCTCTGGCAGCGAGTGGGCCTATATCCATGGAATGCGCGGTGGCATCGCCCCAACTGCAGATCTTCAACGCGAGATGCGTCTGATCGAACTGCTTCTCTCTGCAAATAGGAGCGCGCTCTTTGCTGCAGCCCACGACCTTAGCCAAGGCGGACTCGCTATTTCGCTGATTGAAATGGTACTTCGTCACGGCGTAGGAGCACAGGTAACTCTCGACAACGTTGGCGTTGCACTTCTGAGCGAGACACCAGGTCGCGTTGTTGTTGCGGTAAAGCCATCACAAGCTTCAGAGCTTGAAGCACTTGCGACAAAACACTCGATTCCAGTTGCCAAGATTGGAACAACTGGGGGAGATGCACTCGTAATCAACGATGCAAATATTCCTTTAGCTGAACTTCGCACAGCACACACCGAGACATTTAAGAAGTTGTTTGGGTAATTGATGCGCGATCCCAAAATCTTAAGCGAGGTAAAGACAACTTTGGCTTTACTTGCTGACAAGTACCCCGGCAAAGCTATTGAGGTGCGTATACCTCCATATGCTGCTGTGCAATGTGGCGATGGCCCCAAGCACACACGCGGTACTCCAGCGAATGTGATTGAGATGAACGCCGATACCTGGCTGCAACTCGTCACTGGCGAAAGAACGTGGGCAGATGCACTGAGTGAAGGGCTGATTTCAGCCTCAGGGTCGCGCGCAGATTTAAGCCACCTTCTACCGCTAACGGAGCGAGCATGAAACGCAGAGCCGACGGAAATCTCAACCACCATCTTCTCGATGAAGATAAAGGGCCACAAGATGCCTGTGGAGTCTTCGGTGTCTATGCACCGAGCGAAGAAGTTGCGAAGTTAACTTTCTATGGCCTCTATGCCTTGCAGCATCGTGGACAAGAGTCTGCAGGTATTGCAACATCCGATGGCGAACGCATTGTGATTTTCAAAGATATGGGCCTCGTCTCGCAGGTATTTACTGAGAGCGATCTCTCATCGCTGAAGGGCGATATCGCTATAGGACACTGTCGATACAGCACTACAGGTTCAAGCACTTGGGTCAATGCCCAGCCAACATTGCGCCCTACTAAGTACGGAACAATTGCATTGGGTCACAATGGAAATCTCACAAACACTGGTGAACTCTTTGATTTAGTGCGAGAGCTTGAGACTGAGACTCCCAAGCTAGGACGAGGTGCAACGACTGATACTGAAATCATGACAGCACTGATTGGCCTTCAAGATCACGAAACAATTGAAGAGAACATTGTTGCTGTCTTGCCACTGCTACAGGGCGCCTTCTCTCTCGTCATTATGGATGAGACAACCTTGTATGCAGCGCGCGATCTCAATGGTGTTCGCCCACTTGTATTAGGAAAGCTAGAAAAGGGTTGGGCAGTTGCTTCAGAGACAGCTGCGCTGGATATCGTCGGTGCAACTTTTGTTCGCGAGATTGAACCAGGTGAGTTTGTAGCAATTGATGAAGAGGGTGTGCGCTCTCAGATGTGGGGGACGCCAAATCCCAAAGGTTGCATCTTTGAATATGTTTACCTTGCACGACCAGACACAACAATTGCAGGTCAAGGAATCCATGCAGTCCGTGGGGAGATTGGTCGTCGCCTTGCAATTGAGTCACCAGTTGATGCAGATCTTGTGATTCCGGTTCCAGAGTCCGGCACTCCTGCGGCTATTGGCTATGCGAAGCAATCTGGAATTCCATTTGGATTAGGTCTAGTAAAGAACTCATATGTAGGACGTACCTTTATCCAGCCATCACAAACTATTCGCCAGTTGGGAATTCGCCTCAAGCTCAACCCTCTTCGCGAGATTATTGAAGGCAAGCGCATTGTTGTTGTCGATGACTCAATTGTTCGTGGAAATACTCAGCGCGCAATCGTGAAGATGTTGCGGGAAGC
The DNA here is from genome assembly GCF_046070465.1 of Candidatus Planktophila sp. Lineage (GTDB taxonomy): Bacteria > Actinomycetota > Actinomycetes > Nanopelagicales > Nanopelagicaceae > Planktophila. The sequence continues at coordinate 5,308 of NZ_JBJTMK010000003.1, forward strand.
AGGAGCGCTGGAAATTCATGTTCGCATCTCATCCCCTCCAGTGAAGTGGCCATGTTTCTATGGAATCGATTTTGCAACGCGTTCAGAATTAATCGGCGCAGAGATGACTATCGAAGAGATTCGCTCATCCATTGGTGCAGATTCACTAGGTTTTGTCTCAGAGGAAGGCCTCATCGAGGCGACAAAAGTGCCGGAAAATAGGCTCTGTACGGCCTGCTTCTCAGGTAAGTACCCCATTGCGATTCCTGCAGATTTATCAGAAGGCAAGACCCGTTTAGAAATTACGGAGGTATAGACGGTGGCTACTTATAAGGATTCTGGCGTTGATATCGATGCAGGAGATCGCGCCGTCGAGTTGATGAAGGCATCGGTCGCTCGCGCATCTCGTCCCGAGGTCATGGGCGGCATCGGTGGCTTTGCAGGACTCTTTGATGCCTCAGCGCTGAAGGGTATGAAGCAGCCACTGCTTGCAACATCGACAGATGGCGTTGGCACCAAGACTGAGATTGCTCGCCAGATGGGAATTTACGACACCATTGGCGAAGATCTCGTTGCCATGGTTGTTGACGATCTCGTTGTCTGTGGCGCAGAACCGCTCTTTATGACTGATTACATCGCCGTCGGAAAAGTTATTCCAGAACGCATCGCTG
>NZ_JBJTMK010000004.1:0-6022 GCF_046070465.1 Candidatus Planktophila sp.
GTCGAATCGTCTCGAAAAGATCTCCGCCCTCTTCTGTCCATCCACGTGCGGCTAGAACATGTCCGCGCACATCAAGTCCTACTGCAATACGATCGCCATATTGGGCAATCACTCGCGAAGTCCACTCAGGATTTTCAAGTGCAGCCGTTCCAAGGTTGACGCGTCGGCAGCCCGTGGCAAGAGCGCGCTCGAGCGATGCATCATCGCGAATTCCACCCGAGAGTTCGACTTTGATATCGAGGCGACCAACAACTTCTGCTAAGAGCGCACTATTTTCTCCACGCCCGAAGGCTGCATCGAGATCGACAAGGTGAATCCATTCTGCACCAGATGATTGAAAATCTAGCGCCGCATCAAGTGGTGAGCCATAGGCAGTCTCGGCGTCGAGTTCGCCTTGCACCAAGCGCACAGCACGACCGTCTTTTACATCAACTGCTGGAAGAAGTTCTAAGTAGCTCATAACGTGGATACCCAATTCTTGATGAGATGGAGACCTGCAGCTCCAGATTTTTCTGGATGAAATTGCGTTGCACTCATTACGCCATCCTCGATGGCAGCTAAGAATCGACTGTCGTAATCGGTCCATGATTGGAGCGCAGTAGTTTCAACTTTCTGAGTCACACCATAAGAATGAACAAAGTAAAAAGATTCACCTTCAACGCCCTTAAAAAGATTACTTCCTGAAGCTATCTCAACGGTGTTCCACCCCATATGTGGCAGAACAGGCGCGCTGAGTTTCTCAACCGTCGACGGCCAGATCCCGACGCCATCATGTTCACCGTGTTCAACACCGTGAGCAAAGAGAATCTGCATTCCTACGCAGATGCCGATTGTTGGTCTGGCTAGAGCAACACGTTCGCGAACGAGGGCATCACCTTTTACAGATGCGAGACCTTGCATACATGCCCCGAATGCACCGACACCTGGAACTACGAGACCTTCCGCTTCAAGTGCCACTGAGTAATCTGAGGTAAGGACTACATCTCTTCCGGCGCGTTCGAAGGCGCGAAGAGCCGACCGAAGGTTTCCAGATCCGTAATCCAGGATGGCAATTGCCATTGAATTAGAGAGTGCCCTTTGTGGAAGGAATTCCAGCTGTACGGCCGTCAATAGCAACAGAGACACGCAGTGCGCGAGCTACTGCTTTGAACTGTGCTTCAAAGACGTGATGTGCATTGCGACCTTCAAGTACGCGCACGTGAAGTGCGATACGAGCCTCGGCAACAATGGACTCCCAGATATGGCGGCCAAGAGTTGTATCGAAGGTGCCGATGAGTTCAACAATCTCTGGCTGACGGTGCACAAGGTATGGGCGGCCTGAAAGATCGACTGCTGCCTGCACGAGAACCTCATCGAGTGGAACCATCGCATCACCGAAGCGACGAATTCCCGCCTTATCCCCCAGTGCTTCGCGAAGCGCCTGACCAAATGCAAGAGATGTATCTTCGACTGTGTGGTGTGAATCAACATCGATATCACCAGTTGTCTTAATAGTGAGGTTAAAACCTGAGTGCTTACCTAACTGAGACATCATGTGATCAAAGAATGGCACTCCAGTATCAACTGAGATTTCGCCAGTTCCATCGAGTGTGAGGTCGACGAGGACGCTAGATTCCTTTGTTGTGCGTTCTACTCGTGCATTTCTCATGGGCTTCTCCATTACTTAGTGATGATTGCTGTGAGTGCGTTGATAAAGAGATTGTTTTCGGCTTCACTGCCAATTGTCACTCGCAAGTGCCCTGATAATCCCACATCGCGAATGAGGACACCGGCATCCAAGAGTGATTTCCAGAGAATTGGCGCTGGAATATCAAATCCTGAGAAGAGCAAGAAGTTCGCCTTACTTGGCGCGACCTGCAAACCAAGTGCTTGCAGTTGGATCTTCACCTTCTCGCGATAGGCAATAAGAGTTGCCACATTACCTAGCAGCTCATTGCGAAATTCGAGAGCTACTTCAGCTGCAGCTTGAGTGATCGTACTGAGATGATACGGAAGGCGAACCAGGAACATTGCATCGATGACAGATTTATCTGCAACGAGATAGCCCAGGCGCACACCAGCAAAAGAAAACGCTTTGCTCATCGTGCGAATCACAACAACCTGTGGATACTTCTTGATTAAGGTTACTGCTGAGGTCTGATCAGAGAATTCTGCGTACGCCTCATCGACAACCAATAATCCCGGTACAACTTTTGCAAGCTCTTCAATCTCTTCGATGGTGACTGAGCTGCCAGTCGGGTTATTAGGTGTTGTAATAAAAGTAAGCGAGGGAGATGACTTTGCAATTTCTTCTTTCGCAAGTGTCACATCGAGCGAGAAATCATCGCGTCTCGGCCCTTCATGCCATTCGGTATTTGTCACACGAGCAATGAGTGGATGCATGGAATATGAAGGCGTGAAACCAAGTGCGCCCTTATCTCCAAATGCCAAGTAGAGAGATTGAATAATTTCATTACTGCCGTTTGCGGCCCAGATATTGTCGACTGTGACATCTGTCGATGAGAGTGTATTAATAAAAGCTGCGAGACTTGTACGAAGTGCAATTGCATCACGATCGGGATAGCGGTTGAGATGAAGTGCCGCCTTTTCAACGCGCGATGCTATTGCGGCAGCAAGCTGTGGTGAAAGCGAGTATGGATTTTCATTGGTGTTGAGCACTGCTTGCGCTGGAACCTGAGGCGCGCCATATGGTGAGAGCGGGCGCAATCGTTCTGCCAGCGGCAGCCATGTTGGCCATTGGCTCATAGCGACTCAAATCGCGCAGCAATTGCTTCACCATGTGCAGGAAGATCTTCGGCGTTAGCCAAGGTAATTACAGTCGATGCAATATCTGTAAATGCTTGCTGACGGTATTCGATAAAGTGAATTCCTTTAAGGAAGGATTGCACCGATAAACCACTGCTATGGCAGGCGCATCCCCCAGTAGGGAGCACGTGGTTAGAGCCGGCAGAGTAATCACCGAGTGAAACAGGTGAGAAACGACCAATAAAGACCGCTCCGGCATTGCGAATCTTCTGCGCATCATCGGCGGCGCTGACAGTTTGAATCTCTAAGTGCTCTGCAGCATATGCGTTGACAACATCGAGTCCTTGTTCGATGGAATCAACAAGTACCGCGGCAGATTGAATACCGGTAAGCGCCGTACGAATACGATCTGAGTGACGTGTCGCAAGAACGCGCTTTTCAAGTTCGACATGAACTGCATCAATCAAATCTGATGAATCAGTCACTAGTACTGCTGCCGCGATGACATCGTGTTCTGCCTGGCTGATGAGATCTGTTGCAACATCTGCAGGGATTGCGGTCTTGTCAGCAAGGATTGCAATCTCAGTAGGACCTGCCTCCGAATCAATTCCGATGATTCCACGCAGGGCGCGCTTTGCAGCTGCAACATAAATATTTCCAGGACCGGTAACCAAATCACATTTTGCTGCAACGCCTTCCATGCCATAGGCAAAGAGAGCGATTGCTTGTGCGCCACCTACTGCGTAGACCTCAGTGATACCGAGAAGGGCACAAGCAGCCAAAATAGTTGGGTGGGGCAATCCTCCATTTTCTACTTGCGGAGGTGATGCCACCGCAATGCTAGATACCTGTGCAATCTGTGCAGGTATCACATTCATTAAGACTGAACTTGGATAGACGGCACGTCCCCCAGGTACATAGAGGCCCACGCGATCAACAGGAATCCACTTCTCGCTGACGGTGCCACCATCTACGACGGTAACTTTATTCTCATCACGAGTCTGTGCGCTATGCACAGTGCGGATGCGAGCAGCTGAAACTTCTAAAGCTGTGCGAATCTCAGGTGCCAGGTGTGCAAGAGCTGCGTCAAGTTCGGATTGTGGAACGCGAATGTAGGCAGGCTTTACCCCATCGAATTGTTCTGCCAGTGCAATCAGATCTGCCTCTGTACCGTCTTTGACGCGGTGCAAGATAGGTTCAATCGCCGCCATTGCAGCGGCAACATCGAGCGTGGCCCGTGGGAGCTCGCGCTGATACTGATCTTTACTGAGGTTCTTACCTCGGAGATCTACGCGTCGCAACATGTGCTTATTCTACGGTGAGCTGCACCTGCTATGCGCCGCGATTAGCCGCGGACGATGCAGTCAGGACCCAAGATTGCCTTGAGATCTGCGCTCAGACTTGGTGATGCAGTCACAAGAGCATCAACCTTGAGCGTTGTGGACTTCTGTGTATCGATGACATGGAGGTGGACTTCACGTTTTCCTGGATGAGATTTCAAAATCTCTTTCATCCGCTCGACGATTGGTGGTGTCACCTGTGCTGCCGGAAGTGAGATCAAGAGCGGACCCGTAGGACCACTAGTGATATCGGGCATCGTCATCTCCATCGCTGTAAATCTGACTTGTTCATCACTGCGAGAGAAACGACCACGAATCACGACAACACGGTCTTCAGTCAGTGAAAGAGAATATTGGTTGTATGTCTTTGAGAAGAAGAGCGCCTCAATCGATCCTTCGAGGTCTTCAATATTTACTACAGCCCAAGAATCTCCATTGCGAGATACTTTTCGTTGGACTCCAGTAATTAATCCTCCGATTGTCACCATGCCGTCAGGGACACCTCCATCAAGGAGTGCACTAATAGACATATCTGTATGTGAGCGCAATACATGTTCGACACCGAGAAGCGGATGGTCGGAGACGTAGAGCCCCAACATTTCGCGCTCAAATGCAAGAAGAGTTCCCTTATCCCATTCAGTCTGCGGGATCTCGACCTCCAAACCGGCTACATCGCTTGAAGTTTCGCCTCCAAATAGATCGAACTGACCGATTGCTTCGGCGCGCTTAGTCTCAATGACGGAGTCAATTGCCTCAAGGTGAATTGTCATCAATCCTTTGCGTGGATGCTTGAGCTCATCAAATGCACCGCCTTTAATCAGCGATTCAATTGTCTTCTTATTGCACACTTGAGCATCAACTTTGGCAAGGAAATCTCCGAAAGAAGTGAAATTCCCTTTTGCTTGGCGAGATGCCTTAATCGATGCAACAACACCTTCGCCGACGTTACGAATAGCAGCAAGACCAAAACGAATATCGCGACCACGCGGGGTGTATTCAGCATTAGATTCATTGACATCAGGTGGTAAGACCTTGATACCCATGCGACGACATTCAGAGAGGTAGAGCGCAGACTTATCTTTATCGTCGCGCACAGATGTAAGGAGTGCTGCCATGTACTCGGTTGGGAAGTTCGCCTTGAGGTAAGCGGTCCAGAATGACACTACGCCATATCCAGCGGAGTGCGCGCGGTTAAATGCGTAATCTGAGAACGGAATGAGAACTTCCCAGAGTCGCTTGATGGCATCTTCAGAGAAGCCATTTGCCTTCATACCTGCTTCGAACGGTACGTATTCCTTATCGAGAATCTCTTTATTCTTCTTACCCATCGCTTTACGAAGAAGGTCTGCGCGTCCGAGAGTAAAGCCAGCAACTTTCTGAGCAATCGCCATTACCTGCTCTTGATACACAATCAGGCCATAGGTATCGCCCAAAATATCTTGGAGAGCATCAGATAGCTCTGGATGAATTGGTTCGACTTTCTTGCGACCATTCTTGCGATCTGCATAATCATTATGTGAGTTTTCACCCATAGGTCCCGGGCGATAGAGCGCAATCACCGCGGAGATATCTTCAAATGAGTCAGGCGCCATGGCGCGAAGCAACGAACGCATTCCGCCACCATCGAGCTGGAAGACTCCCAGTGTGTCACCACGCGAAAGGAGTTCGAATGTCTTCTCATCTGCAAGCGGTAAATCTTCGAGAACAAGATTGATATTTTGATTCTCTTTAATATTGTCAAGAGTGTCATCGAGAACAGAGAGGTTGCGAAGACCGAGGAAGTCCATCTTAAGTAGACCCGTTGCTTCACACGCACCCATATCAAACTGAGTGATGATTGAACCATCGGATTCACGGCGATGAATGGGAATTACATCCAGAAGTGGATCGCGCGAGAGAATTACACCAGCTGCGTGGACACCCCATTGGCGTTTAAG
>NZ_JBJTMK010000005.1:0-5144 GCF_046070465.1 Candidatus Planktophila sp.
GTCATGATCAATCGTGCCAGCGCAAAAGAGTTTGAAGCCCTCGATGGAATCGGCCCGGTGCTGGCATCGCGCATCGTGAGTTATCGCAAAGCAAATGGCCCGTTTGCAACAATCGAGGATCTCTTGAAAGTTCCCGGTATTGGTGAGGGCACGTTATCCAAATTCAAGAGCAAGCTCCGCGTTTAACCGATAGCCGTGCACTTGCATTAGGTGCTGCAACCTGGGCGGGCGCACTGGCTCAAAGCTGGATGTATCCAGGTGTACTCGCGCTAGCTGCAATTCTTGCCGTTCCATTCTTATGGAAGTTTCAGAAGAGCAGAGCCCTCGTTCTTATCACCGCAATTCTTCTCGGATCTGCGCTGATGTCGATGCGGCAATACTCCATTGCAGGCAGCGAGCTTCGATCACACTTCGGTGCCACCTTCTCCTTCGAAGCTCGAGTCCGCACGGATCCTGTGGCAACAACGCCAAAAGTTTTGGGGCGTAACTTCGCAGACCGGAAGTTTTCCTTTCTTGCATCCACGCCGTACGGACCGGTGCGAGTGATTACAGCCAAATCTTCAGCTATTGGATTGTTGCCTGGCCAGAGAATTGCAGTGACGGGGCGAGTGATCAAAACCGATGAAAGTCGCGTTGCCGCGTTGGTTATTACAACAGCAAAGATTCGTGCATTGGCGCCACCATCACGGTGGGCAACGACGCTGGCTTCAATTCGCACCGGGTTGCGTAGCGCCAGTGGCGATGGGGATGCAGGTGCACTGATTCCTGGAATGGTGATTGGCGATACTGCAAAACAAACAGCAGATTTCAAAACAGATATGCGCCGTGCCGGCTTGACCCACCTCGTTGCAGTCAGTGGTGCCAACTTTGCAATCGTTTCGGCATTTGTGCTGTGGTGCATGCAATTTCTCTTCCGTCGAATTCCGGCTCGCCTTGCAGCAACTTCACTGGCGCTAATTTGTTTTATCGCACTCGTGAGGCCAACTCCATCAGTCTTACGAGCTGCTGCAATGGCTGCAGTCATGTTGTTTGCAATCTCTACCCGAGTTAAAGGTGACTCTTTGCCGGCTCTCGGCTTTGCGATTGCAGCAGTAGTTGCTATTGATCCATGGCAATCCCGCGATCCAGGTTTCGCGCTATCGGTATTAGCAACTGCCGGGTTATTGGTTTTATCCCCTCATATCACCGCGTATTTTCAGCGCTGGCTTCCGCAGAAAGTTGCTGCAGCATTAGCAATTCCGATTGCGGCGATGGCACTGTGTCTGCCGGTCATTATTTCTCTCTCGGGATATATCTCACCCATGTCGATTGTCGCCAACATCGTCGCTGCGCCATTTGTCGCACCGATTACCGTTGTGGGCTTTGTTGCAGCTCTTATCTCACCGATTTCTCCATGGACAGCACATGCCCTCCTTATCCTGATTCGCCCCTTCGCCATAGTGATTACATCAATTGCGCGGTGGGCAGCGAACTTTTCAGTGCTCAGTATTCGCACAGGGCTTATTGGATTTTTAACGGCGCTTTCTGCCGTTCTATTGATTGCCTTCTTTCGCAAGAGAGCCATTGCTGTCCTGGTAATGCTTTCCATGCTGCTTTTGTGGTGGGGCCGATTTCCAACGGGAGATTGGGATCTCTTTATCTGTGATGTTGGCCAAGGCGATGGATATGTCATCAACCTGCATGATCATCGGGCAATAGTGATTGATGTTGGTCCTGACCCAGCGCTCATCGATCAATGTTTGCGCCGATTGCAGGTGAAAACTATCTCTCTCTTAATTCTCACTCATCCCCACGCCGATCACATCGCAGGTATTTCTGGCGCGCGAAAAGGTAGACGCGTGGAAGCGCAATGGTTTGGCAATATCGCAGCGGGTTCGAGGGCAACTATCGGCGAATATTCAATCAAAGTTCTCTGGCCGCTGCGGGTGGGTGCAATCGATGCAAATCCTAATAACGTGAGCATTGCGGCAGTCATCAAGAGTCGCGACCTGACCCTCTTTGCAGCAGGAGATATCGAGCCAGCGGTGCAAGAAAAATTGCGCGGCCAGATTGGCAGGGTCGACATATACAAGGTCGCCCACCATGGATCGAGATTTCAAGATTTCACTCTGATGCGCGAATTAGCTCCCACGCTGGCTCTGATCAGCGTTGGCGCGGGCAATTCATACGGACATCCCGCGCAATCGACCATCGATGCACTGACCCGACTACACGCTAAAGTTCTGCGTACAGACCGAGATGGCGCAATCGCAGTGGAAGCACGCAACCACGAGTTGACCATTTCGACCGAGAATTCGAAGCCGCACTTTATTTCGTGGAATTAACTCAGTAGAAAGGTGGAAGTCGCAATGAACGCTCTCTACCTCTTACTTGGTGCTGAAGGTGCACTCGCTGATCGCGCTATGGCAAAACTGACAGCGCAGCTGCGGGAAGAAAAAGCAGAAGTCACAACCCTTACTGCAGGCGATGTCATCCCTGGAGCTATTGCCGATGCACTCGCCCCATCACTTTTCTCTGAACGTCGCGCACTTGTTGTAAAAGACCTTCAAGATCTCGATGATGAATGTAAAGCTGAGATCACTCGCTACCTTGATGCCATTGATCCGACCACAACCGTTATCTTTATTCACAAGGGCGGCGTAAAAGGCAAAGCACTTCTCGACGCCATTAAAAAAGCGAAGCCTGAGATCATTGCCTGCGATGCGTTGAAGAAAGAAGCTGAGAAAGAGCAGTTTGTCAAAGAGCTCTTCTTAGATGCAGGACGTAAGGCAACACCAGGTGCGGTCAAAGCCCTCGTCGGCGCGCTCGGTTCAGATTTACGCGAACTTCAGCAAGCGGTCTCACAAGTTTCCTTAGATGCACCCAAGGGCGTTATCGATGAAGAAATCATCGACACCTTCCATAAGGGGCGCGTAGAGACCACAGGTTTTGATGTTGCTGATGCAACGCTCGATGGAGATCTTCCAACAGCTCTGGTCACATTGCGCAGCGCACTGGAAACTGGGACCGATCCGGTCATGGTGACATCGGCGATCGCCTCGTCCCTTCGTAATCTGGCAAAGGTCTCTGGCACCAACCGCGGAGCAAAATCCTTCGAGCTCGCCGGTGAATTAGGTATGGCTCCATGGCAGATCGATAAAGCCCGACGCCAATTAGCAGGGTGGACGCCTCGTGGCATCGCATCCGCCGTTGAGGCGGTAGCCAAGGCCGATGCTGATGTAAAGGGCGCCAGCTCCGATCCGATTTTCGCGCTGGAAAAAGCCCTGGCCACCATCGCGGGAGCTCGCGCAGCCCGATAGGGCACCCCAGCTCGATTTTGGCCCGGTAGCCTCACGCTGATAACCTTTCCGCCTGCTCAATCCGCCGGATTGGCGAAATTGACCAAGAATTAACTCACAGCACAGGAGCTCTACACGTGGCAAATATCAAGTCGCAGATCAAGCGTATTAAGACAAACGAGAAGGCGCGCCTTCGCAACAAGTCTGTCACTTCAGCTTTCAAGACAGCTGTTCGCAAGTTCCGCGATGCAGTCACAAAGGGTGACGCTGCTGCAATCACAACAGAACTCCGCGCTGCATCAAAGGCGCTCGATGTTGCAGTCTCAAAGGGCGTTATTCACAAGAACTCAGCTGCTAACAAGAAGTCTTCCATGGCTAAAGCAGCTGCAAAGGCAGGCGCTCGCTAATAACGCGACGCCTCCTCTTACTTTTAACTCTCACCAACAAGGCGGTCCATTAAGTGCCAGCAATTAGCATTGCCAAGGCGCCGCAACCGGCTGCAACCAATCCGGCGCAGATTCGTAACTTCTGCATCATCGCCCATATCGATCACGGCAAATCAACACTCGCCGATCGCATGCTGCAAATCACCGAGGTCGTTGAAGCGCGTTTGATGCGCGCTCAATATCTCGATCGCATGGATATCGAACGCGAACGCGGAATCACCATTAAGTCTCAGGCTGTACGTCTTCCTTGGCAATCAGGACGCGATGGCAAGGAATACATCCTCAACATGATCGACACGCCAGGTCACGTTGACTTTACCTATGAAGTTTCGCGCTCGCTCGCAGCATGTGAAGGCGCAATCCTTCTCGTCGACTGCGCACAGGGTATTGAAGCGCAGACACTTGCAAATCTTTATCTTGCGATGGAGAACAATCTCACCATCATTCCTGTACTCAATAAAATCGATCTTCCCAATGCTCAGCCAGAGAAGTTTGCGGCAGAGCTTGCAGGTTTGATTGGGTGCAAAGTAGAAGATGTTCTTCGTGTTTCAGGCAAGACCGGTGATGGTGTTGCAGAACTCCTCGATGAAATCATTGATCAAATTCCTGCACCGGTTGGAGACCCTGAGGCTCCAGCACGCGCACTCATCTTTGACTCTGTCTACGATGCATATCGCGGTGTTGTTACGTACGTTCGCGTTGTCGATGGACACCTCAAGCCACGCGAACAAATTCAGATGTTCTCCACTGGCGTAAAGCACGAAGCACTTGAAATCGGCGTTATCTCCCCAGAGCCACTGCCATCCAAGGGCCTTGGCGTTGGTGAAGTGGGTTATTTGATTACCGGCGTAAAAGATGTTCGCCAATCACGTGTGGGTGACACGATCACTAACTTTGCTCGACCAACTAAGGAAGCGCTCGGCGGATATAAAGATCCCAAGCCAATGGTCTTCTCTGGTTTGTTCCCACTCGATGGTGCAGATTTCCCTGTTCTTCGCGACGCGCTTGAGAAGTTGCAGCTCAATGATGCAGCCCTTGTCTACGAGCCGGAAAGTTCTGCCGCTCTTGGCTTTGGCTTCCGTTGCGGCTTCCTCGGTCTGCTTCATATGGAGATTGTGCGCGAGCGTCTCGAGCGCGAAGCAAAGCTCAACTTAATTTCCACCGCTCCAAACGTGGTCTATCGCGTCACGATGGAAGATGGCAAGGAAATCATCGTTACCAACCCATCAGAATTTCCTGACGGTAAGGTCAATAATGTTAAAGAGCCAATTGTTAAGTCAACAATTCTTGCTCCATCTGAATACATCGGCACCATCATGGAGCTCTGCCAAGAGCGCCGCGGAGTGATGCTCGGTATGGATTACATCTCTGAAGACCGTGTTGAAATTCGCTACACACTTCCTCTTGCTGAAATCGTCTT
>NZ_JBJTMK010000006.1:0-2954 GCF_046070465.1 Candidatus Planktophila sp.
GCAAAGATTATTGATAAGCCTGTGGCAGATAAGGGCACCACTGAAGTTCTTATCTCTGTGGGATTGAAATCAGCTGATGATGTACGTCATGTGACAGATGCTGCTCTCGAACAGGGTGCACGCCGAATCAGCGAGCCCGAAGATATTGGATTTATGTTTAGTTGGGGTTTTGAAGATCTTGATGGACATATCTGGGATCTCTTCTGGATGGATCCAGCGCGTTTTTAAGCAAGGTTAGAATTCGGTCATGAGCGATCAACTTCCTCCATGCCCTGAATGTAAATCCGAGTATTCATATGAAATGGGTGAGATCCTCGTCTGTCCAGAGTGCGCCCACGAGTGGAATCCAAATGACGTTGAGATTGAAACTTCTCGCGTGATCAAAGATGCATCAGGAAACGTACTTCAAGACGGTGACGATGTAACAATCGTTAAAGATATGAAGGTAAAGGGAAGCTCAAATACTCTTAAGGTCGGAACTAAAGTTCGCAGTATCCGTCTGGTTGATGGCCCCGGTGATCACGATATCGAGGCGAAGGTTGATGGATTCGGACCGATGAATCTCAAGTCCAGCATCGTAAAGAAGGCATAGCGATGAGCTCTATCTCTCTCATTGATGGCGGTTTTTCGACTGCCTTAGAAGAACTTGGTAATACGCTCAATACTTCACTCTGGTCTGGTGAATTACTCCGCGGTCATCGGGATCAAATTCGAGCGGCTCATAAACTATTTGCAGACGCTGGCGCAGAGATTCTGATTACCGCCTCATATCAAATTTCATTTCAAGGTTGTATTGCTCGAGGCTGGAGCAAAGAAGAAGTAGACGATGCGCTTGAAGCTTCAACAGAGTTGGCTCGATTTCCAGGTGTGCGAGTTGCAGCATCTGTAGGACCATATGGCGCATATCTTGCTGATGGGTCTGAATATCGCGGCAATTATGGACTCACAATCGATGAGTTAAAAAATTTCCATAGAGATCGACTTATTGCTTTGGTAGACACTAAACCTGATCTGCTTGCAATTGAAACCATTCCCGAAATTGCAGAAGCAAAGGCAATTCTTGAATTATTGCAAGCGATGGGCAGTGACATCCCTGTCTGGATCTCTTTCTCTTGCAAATCTTCGAGCGAAATTTCATCTGGTGAAAAATTTGCCGATGCAGTCGAGCTCGTGAATCGATTCAGAAATCCCATCGCAGTCGGAATCAACTGCACGGCTCCAAACCTGATTACCCCACTACTTTCCAGCGCAGAGTCAGCTATTCCATATGTCATTTACCCGAATTCAGGGCGCACATGGGATGCAGATGCGAAGGCATGGCTTGGGCCTGTAGGTTCAAGTTTTGAGATTTCCGATATTCAGGCATGGAAATCGTTGGGCGCAACGCTCATCGGTGGTTGCTGTGGAGTATCTCCAGCAGATATCGCGGGCCTTGGCGCGCTTCTGCAAGGTTAGAATTACCTCCTACGGCAGCGTTGCCCGATCTCAATTCACCTTACTAGGAGCATCTCTCCCATGAAGAAGACATACAAAGTAGCAACTGCATTAGTTGCAGCTCTCTCAATTGCAGCGATTACGACACCAGCACAGGCGGCTACTTCGCTTCCTTCTAACATAGCGAAGGCAGGCGTAATCAACATCGGAATCGATGCAACATATAGCCCCAATGAATTTAAAGATAAGAACGGCAAGGTAATTGGCTGGGAAGTAGATCTTTTTAACGCAGTCGCAAAGAAACTTGGCGTAAAGACAAATTATGTAATTGCTGGTTTTGACACAATTTTGGCTGGTGTAAAGGCTGGCAAGTATGACGTTGGTGTTTCATCATTTACTGATACCAAAGAGCGCGAAGCATCAGTTGACTTCGTTAACTACTTCAATGCGGGCACTCAGTGGGCAGTAAAGAAGGGCGTAAAGCTCGATCCAAATAACGCTTGCGGAAAGATTGTCAGCGCAATGACAGGTTCTGTTCAGGCTGATGACATCTCTGCAAAGTCTGAGGCTTGCACAAAGGCTGGCAAAAAGGCGATCACACTTCTTACATTCGACTCAGGCGAGCAGGCAACAGCTGCGGTAGTTCTCGGTCGCGCGGATGCAACAGCTGCGGATTCACCAGTTCTTGCTTATGCTGTATTGCAGACAAAGGGCAAGCTTGCTCTTGCAGGCGCAATATTCGATAAGGCTCCCTATGGAATTGCACTTGCAAAGAAGTCGACTCTTGCTCCTGCAATCCAGCAAGCATTTGCTGCCATCAAGAAGGATGGAACATACGATTCAATCCTTAAGAAGTGGGGCGTAGAAGCTGGAGCCGTTTCTAAGTTCACAATCAATGGAGCAACTTCCTAAATATGAAGTTTGAAGGAAGCGTTCAAGCAGTGCCTCTGCGCCACTATAAAAGGTGGGCAGCGGCACTGCTGCTTCTTCTTGCATTTGCAGGAATCGCAGTCGATGCAGCATCACGTGATGCATATGAATGGGCCGCCTTCAGAAAATACCTCTTTGATGGGCGTGTAATTAAGGCTTCCATCGTCACACTCGAACTTACTTTGCTCTCCATGTTTTTTGCAATCATCCTCGGTATTGCCCTTGGAGTGATGCGCCGTACTGATAATCCAATCTTTAAAAACTTTGCGTGGCTATTTATCTGGATCTTTAGAGGCACCCCCGTCTATGTTCAACTCGTCTTTTGGGGTCTTTTCTCAACCATTTACAAGGAAATCTTTATTGGAATTCCCTGGATTCACTTCGGAGACTTCTACATCGGTTTCCACCTCACTCTCTCTCAAGCCGCATCCCTTTTCTGGATTGCAGTTCTAGGTCTGACCCTCAACGAGGCCGCCTACATGGCAGAGATAGTTCGCGGCGGGTTATTGGCAGTTGATTCTGGTCAAGAAGAAGCGGCAAAGTCGCTGGGCATGAGCAACTGGAAGACGATGCGATTTATCGTTATTCCG
>NZ_JBJTMK010000007.1:0-3286 GCF_046070465.1 Candidatus Planktophila sp.
GGACGAATACGTGTAATCAAAGGAGTGTGGCCGCGCAAAATACCGAGCTCACCACTTTCGCCAGGAAGCGCAACAAACTTGGCTTCTCCGCTAAAAATAGACTGCTCAGCACTTACTACATCGACGCGTATGGTTGACATAATTTCCCTAGATGAATTCGATTAAAGCTTCTTAGCTTTCTCGATGGCTTCATCAATTGAACCCACCATATAGAACGCTTGCTCAGGCAAGTGATCCAATTCACCGCTACAAATCATCTTGAAGCCGCGGATGGTTTCTTTCAATGGCACGTATTTACCTGGTGAACCAGTAAATACCTCAGCAACGTGGAAAGGCTGTGACAAGAAACGTTGAATCTTACGAGCACGTGATACAGCCAACTTATCTTCTGGTGACAATTCGTCCATACCCAAAATCGCAATAATGTCACGCAATTCTTTATAACGCTGCAATGTCATCTGTACGTCACGAGCAACTTCATAGTGCTCTTGACCAACCACTTGTGGGTCGAGCTGACGGCTGGTTGAATCCAACGGATCAACCGCTGGGTAGATACCCAATGCAGCGATGTCACGTGACAACACAACTGTGGAGTCTAAGTGCAAGAAAGTTGTGGCTGGTGACGGATCGGTCAAGTCATCCGCAGGAACGTAAACGGCCTGAATAGAGGTAACAGAACCAGTCTTAGTAGAAGTAATACGTTCTTGCAATTTACCCATCTCTTCAGCCAACGTAGGTTGGTAACCCACAGCAGAAGGCATACGACCGAGCAACGCAGAAACTTCAGTACCGGCCAATGTATAACGGTAGATGTTGTCAACGAAGAACAAAATGTCACGGCCTTCGTCACGGAACGCTTCAGCCATTGTCAAACCAGTCAACGCAACGCGCAAACGGTTGCCTGGAGGTTCGTTCATCTGACCAAACACCATCGCCACTTTGTCGATAACGTTAGATTCTTTCATCTCGTGGTAGAAGTCATTACCTTCACGAGTACGCTCACCAACACCGGCAAACACTGACAAACCTGAGTGTTGCTTAGCGATGTTGTTAATCAATTCCATCATGTTCACGGTCTTACCAACACCCGCACCACCGAACAAGCCAACCTTACCGCCTTTAGCGAACGGGCATACCAAGTCAATAACCTTAATACCGGTCTCTAACAAGTCAACGGAAGGGGAGAGCTCATCAAACTTCGGTGCTGGCTGGTGAATAGCGCGACGCTCTTCAGTAGCAATCGGACCCGCGTCATCGATTGGGCGTCCGAGAACGTCCATGATACGGCCTAAGGTTGCTGGACCAACTGGTACAGAAATTGCCTTACCTGTGGATTGCACTTCCATGCCACGACGCAAACCATCACTCGCACCCATGGCAATTGCGCGAACTACGCCGTCACCGATTTGTTGCTGAACTTCAAAGGTCAAGCCTTTTTCAGCAAATGATTTTTCGCCGCTATCAACTAATGTCAACGCATCATAAATGTTTGGCATTTTGTCGCGTGGGAACTGAATGTCCACCACTGGACCAATACACTGCACGATATTTCCGTTACTCATCGCATTTCTCCGCTTTTAATTCCTGAATTCTTTCGTATTCCTAAACGCTGACCGCTTAAACCGCAGCCGCTCCACCAACAATCTCTGACAACTCTTTAGTAATAGCAGCCTGTCGTGTCTTGTTGTAATCCAATTGCAATTCGCCAATTACGTTCTTCGCATTATCTGAAGCGGCCTTCATTGAGACCATGCGTGCAGACTGCTCAGAAGCCATGTTTTCAGCAACTGCCTGATAAATCATCGCTTCAACGTAACGCTTAAGCAGGCCATTCAAAATGGACTCTGCATCAGGTTCGTAGATGTAATCCCAAGAATTGCCTGTTTTCTCTTGTGGAGTCAAAGATTCTGCCTCCAAAGGCAAAAGTTTTTCCAAAACTGGCTCTTGTTTCATTGCATTTACAAAGCGGGTGTATGCCAAATAAACAGCATCAATCTCGCCACGCTCAAACGCTTCTAATTGACTAACAATCGCGCCAATCAAAACATCCATATGTGGTGTATCACCAATTTGGATTGTTTGAGAAATGAGTTTTGCTTTTGAGCGATTCAAAAACTGCAGACCTTTTGAACCAATCGCTGTGTAAGCGATCTCAATATTTTTTTCTTGCAAATCGCGCACTTGGTTAGCAATCAAACGCAAGACGTTGGTATTTAAACCGCCGCACAAGCCTTTGTCTGTCGTAACCAAAATCGTGCCAACCTTCTTCACTTCACGAGTTGCCATGTAAGCAGGGCGGAACTCAGGATTTGCTTTTGAAAGGTTAGCAACAATCTCACGAATTTTTTCAGCGTATGGACGCGCATTACGCATGCGCTCTTGGGCGCGACGCATCTTGGATGCGGCGACCATTTCCATTGCCTTCGTGATCTTGCGCGTGTTTTGCACGCTCTTGATCTTTGATCGTATCTCTTTTGTGCTTGCCATGATTTATGCGAGCCCTCTTAGAAAGAGGCAGAACGCTTGTAATCCTCAATAGCAGCGCGCAAAGCAGCTTCGTCATCTTTGCTCAAGTCTTTGGTTTCTTCGATACGCGCAACTAAGTCAGCGTACTTAGATTTCAAATGATCTTGCAAACCTTTTTCGAAGGCCAATACGTTCTTCACTTCGAGGTCATCGAAGTAGCCGTTGTGCACAGCGTAGAGTGAAGCGGCCATTTCCCAAACTTGGAGTGGCTTGTATTGAGCTTGCTTACACAATTCAGTAACGCGGCGACCACGCTCGAGCTGCTTGCGGGTTGCTTCGTCAAGATCAGATGCGAACTGAGCAAACGCTGCCAATTCACGATATTGCGCTAAGTCGGTACGAATACCGCCAGACAATTTCTTAATCACTTTAGTTTGTGCAGCACCACCAACGCGGGATACAGAAATACCGGCGTTAATCGCAGGACGTACGCCAGCGTTAAACAAGTCAGTTTCCAAGAAGATCTGACCGTCAGTAATCGAAATTACGTTGGTTGGAACGAATGCAGAAACGTCGCCAGCTTGAGTTTCAATAATTGGCAATGCGGTCAAAGAACCAGTTTTGCCTTTTACTGCACCATTAGTGAACTTCTCAACGTACTCCGCATTTACACGAGCAGCGCGCTCGAGCAAGCGTGAGTGGAGGTAGAAAACGTCGCCAGGATAAGCTTCGCGGCCTGGTGGGCGGCGGAGTAACAAGGAGATTTGACGATAAGCAACTGCTTGCTTGGTCAAGTCATCGTAAACAATCAAAGCGTCTT
>NZ_JBJTMK010000008.1:0-30250 GCF_046070465.1 Candidatus Planktophila sp.
AAGAGGAATGGCAGATAGCTATGAACAAAGACCAGCGTCGCCATAACAAGACCCGAGGCGGACACTGCAGCTGCACTGATATCGCGAGGGCCAAAGCGATCGGCTATATGACCTGCAGGTACGCTCAGCGTGAGTGATAGGCCGCCTGCGATGGAGAGAGCGAGTGCCACTTGCGCTGGAGATAGACCAACGATGATGGTGAAGTAAATGACGTCGACTGTCATAAAGAGTCCATTGCCAAAGGTATTAACAAAGGTTGAACCGGCAAGGATTCGCAGATGGGGCTCTTGCGGAATGATCCTCTCGATTAATGACTTCCTTGGATCAGTCACTACTTCTATTTCTTCTGGCGATAATCGTGAAGAGAATCCAGCTCAATATTCCACTGACTACAGATGCAAGAATCACTGCAATAACAGCCAGGTCTTGGTCGCCTTTACTCTTAAAGGCGAGATCTGCGATGAAGATTGCAACCGTAAAACCAATTCCAGCAGCACTCCCGGTAGCTAATAGGCCCGACTTATTTGATTTCGCCGGGTAATCTCCGATATTCGCCATCTTTGCAGCAATAACCGCAAAGGTGATGCCTAGTGGCTTTCCAACTACCAATCCAAAGAAGATACCCCAGGCTATCGGTGAAGTAAAAGCTCGCTCAAATGAATCTACCGAAATTGCTACACCAGTATTGGCGAACGCGAATATTGGAACAATTATGAAACTGCTCCATGGATGCAGCTTCATTTCCAGCCATTCAATGATGGAGAGAGATTTTCCTTCTGTATTCACTAATTCAGAGTCAGACTTTGCAATATTCGGTGTGAGTAGACCGAGGATGACGCCAGAGAGAGTTGCATGGATGCCACTTCGATAGAGGAAATACCAGAGCGCTATTCCGAAGAGAATATAGAGAGACCAAGAACGCGCACCAAATCTTCTGGCCGCAACAACTGCCAACACGACACCGATGGCTGCCAGCACCCAGAACAAGCCAACTCCTGAAGAGTAGATGAAGGCGATAATCAAGATCGCACCAATATCGTCGATAACCGCCAAGCCTAAAAGAAAAGTGCGTAGTGATGGCGCTACTGAACTTCCGATAATCGCCAGCAACCCGACTGCAAGAGCGATGTCGGTTGCAACCGGTACCCCCCATCCACGCGAATCTGTTTTACCTGCAATCAAAAGGAAGATGGCAGCGGGTATCGCCATTCCACCCAGAGCTCCCAGTAACGGCATGATGGCATTTCTAATGCGGGATAGGTGCCCCGTTGTCATTTCACGTTTTATCTCAAGTCCAACGACAAAGAAGAAGATTGTCATCAGAACGTAATTAATAACCTTGAGTACCGTTAGCTTGAGATAGAAAGCTCCGCCACCGATCTCAAAGCCTTGATCGAGGGTCTTGAAGTATAGATCGCTCACAGGGCTATTGGCTGAAAGTAGTCCAAGAGCAGCAGCAATCAGAAGGAGGATGCCACCTGCAGATTCACGGTGAAGAAAATCATTGAGTGGCGACAGCCGCTTACGCATAATCCGACGCCATCACGGAGCGATATTTTCACGACGAATATTTTTTCGAGCAGTAAGGAAGTAACCAGCGGCGCCGATGACAAGCGCGAAGAAAACGCCGAGATTTGCACCAGCCCAAGCACCATCTTTGCCACCGAAAATACCTAAGAAATAACCTTGCCAAGAGAGCCACGATGCAAATGGGTTTGTAACAAATCCCCATCCCACAATCGAACCAATCGCCATCAGAACAAGTGATTTTACATTCCATGCACCGTAGCGACCTTGCTCGTTAAAGAGGTCAGATTCGTCATAGGACTTCTTTCGCATAAGAACTTCTGCAACGAAGATGGCAGACCAGGTGGCGATAGGAACTCCAAGAGTGATCAAAAATCCCTGGAATGGGAAGAAGAAATCGTCTGCAACCCAGACTAGATAGATAGTACCGAGCACCATGATGAGAGAGTCGATAGATGCTGCTACGTATCGTTTCACCGGCAATCCGATTGAAATCAGTGTCAAACCTGACGAATAGAGATCGAGGATTGCCCCACCGACTAGGCCGAGGATTGCAATCAGCGCGAATGGAATCAGGAACCAGGTAGGAAGCATCGTTGTCAGAGCGCCTATTGGGTCAGATGCGATTGCACCAAAGAGTTCTTCACTACTACCAGCAAGTGCTGCACCATAGATAACCATGGCGATGGGAACGATTGAGGCACCGAAGACGGTCCAACCAACCACAGCTTTGCTAGATACATCGCGAGGAAGATAACGAGAGTAATCAGCGGCAGAGTTGACCCAGCCAAGTCCGATTCCGGTAGCGCCAAAGATGAGTGCGCCTATAAATCCAGCGGAACTCCCATGAGGTATTTCTGAGACAGCTTTCCAATTCACTTCATCTAGCGTGAGAAGGAAATACAACAAAGTTGCTGCGACTGTAATTAAGGTAAGCCACTTCTGAAGCTTCATGATGATGGAGTGCCCAAGTACTCCTCCAAAGACAGTGAGCGCAATTGCAATAAAGAAGCCGATCATCATCGCGACATTACGATCAATATGTCCTACTCGAACGAAGACTGTTCCGGTAGCGAGGGTTGCAAGTGAGACAAGAACTGTCTCCCACCCTACGAAAATAAGATAGGAAAGAAATCCAGGGACGATATTTCCACGCACACCGAAAGCGGCTCGCGAGAGCACCATCGTTGGGGCATTCGACTTTTTTCCGGCGAGCGAACTAATTCCGACCAGCAAGAAAGAGAGCACTGTGCCGAGAACCGCTGCGATCGTTGCTTGGATAAAGGAGATACCGAAGCCCAAGAAGAATGCGCCATAGGAAAGGGCGAGCAGTGAGACGTTGGCCCCGCACCAAGGCCAGAAGAGGTGCTTCGGAGCGCCCTTACGCTCGGATTCTTCGATGATATTGGTGCCATTGAGCTCTAAATGCATCTGCACATCGTATGCGATTTCAACGGACGTGGCTCCATTGGTAAGGTTCGCGTCAGGTCAAGAGCATCGCACAATGCACCGGCAGTGCGATCGGCAACCCTCCTTCCGTGGCGGGGTGCCTTCCGAGTGAAGACCGGGCCATGGCAGATCGTTATGGCAAGCGCGTTCGAAAGGTTAACCATGTCAATTAGCACCAAAAAAATCACAGCAGCTGCAGTTGCAGCTCTTGTAGCCCTCACTCTCACATCATGTGGCTCTGAAAAGGCAGCTGCCTGCCCACAGGTAAAGGAAGGCGTCCTTACCATCGCAACGGATGAACCGGTCTACGGTCCATGGTTCGACAATAACGATCCAGCTAACGGCAAGGGCTATGAAGCAGCAGTTGCATATGCAGTTGCAGAAGAACTCGGTTATTCAAAGGATAAAGTTGAATGGGTTCGAGTGCCTTTTAATAACGTTGTAGCTCCAGGTTGCCGCAACTTTGACTTCGATATTAACGAATTCTCAATCACGCCTGAGCGCGCAAAGGTCATTGATTTCTCAACTGGCTACTACGACGTGACACAGGCAGTAATCACTGTGGCAGGTTCAAAGATTGCAAACGCGAAGTCAATCGCTGACCTTCAGGGTGCAAAGCTGGGCGCACAGGTCGGCACAACGTCTTATGCAACAATCACTGATGTCATCAAGCCAACACAAGAGGCTGCAGTATTCGACACTAACGATGTTGCAAAGCAAGCTCTTGCCAATGGTCAGATTGATGGACTTGTTGTCGATCTGCCTACAGCGTTCTACATCACAGCTGTAGATCTGGAAAATGGCAAGATCGTTGGGCAGTTCCCAGCAAAGGCTGGCGGTGAGCAATTCGGTCTCGTGCTCTCAAAGGGAAGCTGGCTGACAGCAGATGTTTCTAAGGCTGTCGATGCGCTCCGTGCTAACGGCACCTTGGCGAAGATCGAAGACCAGTGGCTTGCTGCTGGTGTCTCTGTTCCAGTCCTCAAGTAATTCATAGAGATACACGAGAAGCCCGATGACTTACTCTCCATCACCGTTGCAACGCCAGCGTGAGGAAGCAAAGCGTCGGGCTTCTCGTCGTTCTACAGCCATTGCACTCTTAAGCACACTCATTTTCGGTGCAGTCCTGACTGTCGTAGTGGTGAATGCGCAGGGCTTCAGTGCTGTTCGCGAATCATTCTTCAATTGGCATTACGCACAGAAGGCTTTTCCGAGAATCTTTGATGGAATCCTTCTCAATCTTCGCGTTCTCCTTATCGCTGAATTTTTCGTGCTCATCTTCGGACTGGCAATTGCCATCGCACGTACAACGACATCACCAGTTCTTTATCCAGTGCGCCTTGTTGCAACTATCTATACAGATATCTTCCGCGGGATGCCACTTCTGCTGGTTCTTTTCCTTGTGGGCCTCGGTATTCCTGGACTGAGGCTCTCATTTATTCCGAATTCAGCGGTATTCCTCGGCACCATTGCACTTGTGCTCACTTATTCTGCCTACGTTGCAGAAGTCATTCGCGCAGGTATTGAAGGCGTAAATCCGACTCAACGTCAGGCAGCACGTGCACTGGGGCTATCGCATTCACAGACTCTGCGCCATGTAGTTCTACCTCAGGCTTTCCGCAATGTGACTCCCCCATTGCTCAATGACCTTGTTTCATTGCAAAAGGATTCTGGCTTGATCTCCGTACTGGGCGCCGTCGATGCGATTCGTGCAGCAGGTATCGAAACTGCGCAATCATTTAACTTCACGCCTTATGTTGTAGCTGGTGGACTTTTCGTCTTACTCACAATTCCTTTGACGAGATACACCGATTGGCTCATTCGTCGCCAGGATCGCGCACAGAAGGCGCAAGGGGTTTTCTAATGAGTGAACTACTTGAACTAAAGAATGTGCGTAAATCATTTGGTAGCCATGTAGTTCTCGACGATATCTCGCTTGATTTCCCACAGGGTTCTGCCACAGTCATTATCGGTGCTAGTGGTTCCGGAAAATCCACCTTAATGCGCTGCATTAATTTATTGGAAGAACTCAGCGATGGTCAGATCCTCCTTGAAGGTGCTGACATCAGCACCTATGGCATCGATCTTGATTCAGTACGAGGCAAGATTGGTTCTGTCTTCCAAGCATTTAACCTCTTCCCCCACCTGACAGTTCTTGAGAACATCACATTAGCGCCACAGCTCGTCCTTAAGAAGGAGAAGGCAGAGGCAACGGCGCAAGCGCTCTCTCTGCTCAGGCGATTCGGGCTAGAAGATAGGGCAGATGCGTATCCAAACTTGCTCAGCGGTGGCCAGCAACAGCGCGTCGCGATTCTTCGCGCCATTGCAACTGAACCAAAGGTTCTCTTGCTCGATGAAGTAACTAGCGCACTTGACCCAGTTTTGATTGCTGAAGTTCTAGCCTTGATAGCAGAGTTAAAGGCTGATGGCATCACCATGATTATCTCTACCCATGAAATGGGTTTCGCTCAACGGATTGCCGACTCGGTAATATTCCTGGCAGATGGACAAGTTCGTGAAAAGGGAACCCCTACTCAAATATTCGAAAACCCGCAGAGCGCTGACCTAAAGAACTTCCTGGGCGCGCTCCACGAGGCAGGACGTCTGTAGCTACTTAGTCGAGGAAAAAATCGAGCAAGAAATCTTTAGTTCCAGGTACGACCGCATACTTATCGAGATCTGTGATTCCTTCGCTAGCCAATACCTCATCGTCAACATAGAAGTTTCCGGTTGATTCCGCCGCTGGCCGGTTGAGGATGATGTAAGCGGCATCAGCCAATATCGCTGGCGTACGGCATGCGGCTGTATCGATTCCGGGAATCATCGCCAGGGCTGCAGTATCAATTGCCGTACGTGGCCACAGGGCATTGACGGCAATCCCATCGCGCTTAAACTCTTCCGCCATTCCAAGAACGCACATAGACATTCCATATTTTGCCATGGTGTAGGCAACGTGATTCTTAAACCATTTAGCCTTCATCGATAGTGGCGGCGCCAAATTAAGAATCTGAGGGTTACGGCCTTCCTTGCCCGACTCTCGGAGATAAGGAATCGCAGCTTGTGAAGTGAGGAATGTTCCGCGAACGTTAACATCGAACATCAAATCAAAGCGCTTTGCAGGTGTTACCTCTGTCTTTGTCAGGTTGATGGCACTTGCATTGTTGATAAGAATATCGATTCCACCGAACTCTTGAGCTGCTTGGCGGATAGCGGCTTCAATCTGATTTTCATCACGTATATCGCATTGAATAGGAAGGGCGGTACCACCTGCAGCGCGAATCTCTTCCGCAGCAGAGAAGATGGTGCCAGGTAACTTTGGATTGGGGTCTGCAGTCTTTGCTGCAATGGCAATGGATGCCCCATCGCGAGCTGCGCGAAGTGCTATTGCTAATCCGATACCACGGGATCCACCGGTGATGAATATCTTCTTACCTGACAGGCCAATGCCTTGAGGCATGTGGCCGGAATTATCTAGTGACATTTACTTGCCCTTCTTAGACATGAACTTCATGGCGGCATCTGCAAACTCTTCTGACTCGAGCGCCATCGCAAATAACTGGAACTCAGCTTTCATGACGGCTTCAACTGCATCATGCTTACTTGCCTTCATTAAGGCCTTGGTATTGATAATTGCAGCAGGAGGTTGCTGCGCGATTTTTTTGGCAATTGCGATTGCTTCGGCGTCAGAGTCGAGAACAACTTCTGCAACTAGCCCAATCTCTTGTGCAAAATCTGCCGAGAAAGGTTCGCCCGTAAAGAATATCTTCGCTGCTCGTTGATATCCTGCCAAAGTTGGGAAGAGTAACGTTGATCCAGCCTCCGGAACTAAACCGAGGGATGTAAAGGGCATAGAGAAAGCTGCATCTTCAGCTGCAACGACAACGTCACAGTGCAGAAGCATCGTTGTACCCACTCCGACTGCATTGCCCTTTACTGAGGCGATCAGTGGCTTTGGGAAGTTGAGAATCGCACCCAAGAAGAGAGCAACGGTTGAGTCTTCAGCCGTCGGTGGATTGCTCATGAAATCCATAATGTCGTTGCCTGCAGTGAAATGATCCCCTACTGAAGAAATGACCACCGCGCGTATAGCGAAATCCCCAGCTGCTTCATTGAGTAACCGTGCGAGCTCACCATACATATCGCGAGTCAGCGCATTCATCTTCTCGGGGCGGTTAAATCGAATGATTTGAACCTGGCTCTGGACCTCTGAGGTGATTTGAGTCATGACACGAGTCTATGAGGTGAAGTTCCGCTTGGGAAGGAGCACAATAGGGCTATAGCGACGGAGAGGTCCTTACCATGGCACGCGATATCACTATCACCACACGTGAATTGACACCTTTTGAACAACTAGTGCTCGGTCTCTTATGTGAAGGTAAATCCAATGCCGCCATCGCTCGCGAGACCAATCACACCGAGAAGGTTGTAGAGAACACAATCTCTCGTTCTGCAAAAGCATTCAACATCTCTTCCGATGGCGATACCAATATTCGAGTTCTCCTCGCCTTGGCATACCGGACTCATTACGGTGACGCAGCTTTTGATCGACTGGGGGTCCCGTGCTCTCACTTTGAAGTCAACGGCCAAGGCCAAGCTATCTGCAATCGAGATATGCACTAACTCACAGAAGAGCAGGTGCTAGCACTCGCTCAATCTCTCCCCCACGCCTGCGCGCGGGTATTTAATGTAAGTAGCACTCAGGGACATGGGTGGATTTACAAAGGAGAGAAAAATGAAGCGTAAGACTTTTGACAAGATTGTGACTTTCCTCGGAGCCGGGCTCACAGTCTTCCTATTCGTTGTAGCAGCACTCGCGAACTGGGGCGCTTCATTTGCAAGCGATTCAGTGCAGTCACAACTCCAAGCGCAGGAAATCACTATGCCACCTGCAACCGGCAACGCTGATGAACCTGCTGATGTCACCGCATACTTCAAAGCACATGGCGGAAAGTTGATGTCAACTGGCAAAGATGCACAGATGTATGCAGATCACTTCATCGGTTTCCACATGTCAAACATGCCAACATACGCAGAAGCATCTGCTGCAGCACGTTCTGCGACACCTGAAAACAAAGCTGCAGCGGAAGCAACAGTAGAGACAGTATTTAAGGGCAACATGCTTCGCGGAACTCTTCTGACTGCATATGCATTTGGAACATTGGGTGAATTAGCAGGATACGGCGCAATGGCAGCACTCATCGGCGCACTCTTGATGCTCGTCTTCACCATCCTCGGAGTTGTTCATCTTCGTCGCACTCCTGATGAGGCGATGATCTAACATCCCCAACTCTCTCAAACTCTCCGTTGAAGGGTTGAGGGAAAGAGAAAACCCCCGCAGCGCGTAGCTGCGGGGGTTTTCCTTTACTTGTATTTAGCGGTCAAGCTTTCCTGAGATGAAGTCCTCAGTCTTGTTGTGTGCCTGCTCATCTGTGTACTGAACAGGTGGAGTCTTCATGAAGTATGAAGATGGTGATAGCAACGCTCCACCAATCTTGCGATCAAGACCAATCTTCGCGCAACGAAGTGCGTCAATGATGACACCAGCAGAGTTCGGTGAATCCCATACTTCAAGCTTGTATTCAAGGTTCAATGGGACGTCACCAAATGCGCGACCTTCGAGGCGGACGTAGGCCCACTTGCGGTCATCAAGCCATGGGATGTAATCAGAAGGACCAATGTGAACGTTCTTTGCTCCCATGTCGTGATCGAGCTGAGAGGTCACTGAGTTAGTCTTTGAAATCTTCTTTGACTCAAGACGATCGCGCTCAAGCATGTTCTTGAAGTCCATGTTTCCACCAACGTTGAGCTGGTATGTGCGATCAAGGTGAACGCCACGGTCCTGGAACAACTTCGCCATGATGCGGTGAGTAATTGTTGCGCCAACCTGAGACTTGATGTCATCGCCGACGATTGGAAGGCCTGCATCTTCAAACTTCTTCGCCCATACTGGGTCTGACGCGATAAAGACTGGAAGTGCGTTCACAAAAGCACAACCTGCTGCAATTGCACACTCAGCATAGAACTTCGCTGCTTCTTCTGAACCAACAGGCAAGTAGCAGATAAGAACGTCAACTTGCTCTTCCTTAAGAGCTGCAACGATATCTACCTCGGGAGCTGATGACTCTGTGATTGTCTCTTTGTAGTAACGACCAAGACCGTCAAGTGTCTTACCGCGCTGAACTTCAACGCCTGTCTTCGCTACATCTGTAAACTTGATTGTGTTGTTCTCTGATGCCCAGATTGCATCAGCAAGATCGAGGCCGACCTTCTTTGAATCAACATCGAATGCTGCAACGAACTTCACGTTGCTGATGTGGTATCCGCCCACAACTGCGTGCATAAGGCCAGGGATCTCCTGATCTACAGCTGCATCCTTGTAGTAAGTAACACCCTGAACGAGTGAGTTTGCGCAGTTACCTACGCCGACGATGGCAACGCGAATGTCGCCAGCTCCTGTTGTGATCTTCACTTAGATTTCCTCTCGGTCGTAATCATTTCCTGCAGCCACGCGATTTCGCGATCTGCAGAGTCAAGCGAATGGCGGCGCCACTCTTGAAGGTACTTATCGATTCCAATTGGAGACTTCTCTACTTCATCGCGAAGGATCTCTGCCTTCTCCTGAAGTCGACGTAGCCGTCCCTCAAGTATCCGAACCCGGCTCTTTGTCGGTGTTGGGCTGAAGAAGGCGAAACGAATTTCAAATCCTTCATCTTCCCAAGCATCTGCGCTGACGGTTTCGGTGAGCGCCTCGAAACGTGCCAATCCCTCTTTGGTGATGGCGTAGACAATTCTTGGACGCTTGCTCCCCCGGTCGACTGCCTCCTCCTGGATATAACCAGCCAGAAGCATTCGGCGAAGTTGCGGATAGAGAACTGAGAATGAGATCGCCTTAAATGGACCAAAGATGGTGACCATTCGCTTGCGGAGTTCATATCCATGAAGCGGCCCTTGCGCCAAGAGCCCAAGGAGTGCAAACTCCAGGGATTCAACGCGTGAACGCATTTTATGCTCATCTCTCGTGTATAGCGGTTAATATATCTATTCGATATATCTGGGAGATAGTTAACCCGAAATAAACCCCAAAAGCAAAGCTGACTCGGCGCGCCGTATAAGTGGCGTAAGCCACAACTGCCTAGCCTTAGCCAATTCCCTCACAGGCTCGCCTATGGGCCACTCGAACTCGAAAGGACTCTCATGTCTCTTAGCTGGAAGCTCCACGGCAACGGCAAGTCGATCGCCGCAGGCGATGTCGTTTCAACAGATGAACGCCTCACCTGGCCACGCACAGTAGGCGTCGGTCTACAGCACATTGCAGCAATGTTCGGCGCAACTTTCCTCGTCCCAATCATTACCGGATTTCCACCAACTACAACGCTCTTCTTCTCGGGTATCGGAACCCTCGTCTTCCTTGTGATCACAGGAAATCGCGTTCCTAGCTATCTCGGATCATCGTTCGCATTCCTTGGACCAATCGCGGCTGCCATGGCAGATAAGTCCGCTGGTATGGCAGGTGCGCTTGGTGGAATCGTTTTCACTGGTGTTGTTCTCGCACTCGTTGGTCTTCTCGTAAAAGCAGCAGGCATCAACTGGGTCAATGAAATCTTGCCTCCTGTTGTCACAGGAACAATTGTGATTGTCATTGGATTCAACCTTGCAGGTGCTGCAAAGGGTAACTTCGTCAAGGATCCACTACTTGGAATCATTACGCTCTCATCTATTGCTCTCATTAGTGCAATCTCAAAGGGATTCCTCGGACGCATCAGCATCTTCGCTGGAATCGTCGTTGGTTACGTTGTCGCACTTATCCAGGGCAATGTTGATACATCAGGTATCAAGGCTGCCGCATGGGTTGCTGCTCCAGCATTTACTACTCCAACATTTAAGACCAACATCATAATCCTCTTCTTACCTGTAGTCCTTGTCTTGATCGCCGAGAATGTTGGGCACGTTAAGGCCGTTGCAGCAATGACTGGCAAGAACCTGGATGACCAGATGGGTAACGCACTTCTTGCAGATGGAATCGCAACAACACTTGCAGGTGCAGGTGGCGGTTCAGGTACTACTACATATGCAGAGAACATCGGCGTAATGGCTGCTACACGTGTCTACTCAACAGCGGCATATTGGGTAGCTGGTGTCGGTGCCATTGTGCTCGGCCTCTCCCCTAAGTTCGGTGCAGTTCTTTCAGCAACTCCTGTTGGAGCACTCGGCGGCGTCGCTGTTGCTCTCTTCGGAATGATCGGAATCCTCGGTGCGCGTATTTGGATTGAATCAAAGGTTGATTTCGCAAATTCAAATAACCTCATCATTGCAGCTTCTGCAATCATCATCGGAATCTCTGATATCTCATGGACTAAGGGTCAGTACACATTCACAGGAATCGTTAATGCGACTCTTGTAGCTGTTCTCGGTTACCAGATCCTCAATGCAGTATCAAGGATCCGCAAGTAATTACCAATAAAATCAAATAGGAGAACGCTAGGCTTACGCAGGTGATTCCAACACGATATCCGGAGTACCTGATTGCAGCGATGATTATCATCCTCGCTCCTGGGCCTAGCGTTCTCTTTGTTATTGCGCGAGCTATTGCCTGGGGGCGCGCAACCGCCGTTCTCACAGTCTTAGGCAACGTCACTGGTTCATTTGTTCTCTCATCTCTTGTTGCCCTTGGTATTGGTCCGATTCTTCAGAGATATCACATCGCCTATGTTGCGGTGCAATGGGGCGGTGGCCTCTATCTGATACATCTTGGTATCGATGCAATTCGCAAACGTGCAGTGCACGCCTCGGATATGACAAGCCAAGGGCCAATAGGTCCAACTCCCCTCTCCTCTATTCGTGATGGCTTCTGGGTTGGTGTACTCAATCCCAAGGCGATCGTTTTCTTCGCGGCGGTACTTCCGCAGTTTGTAGATATTGAAGGTGCGACCGTTACTCGGCAATTACTTTTCCTAGGACTGACATTCTGCGTCTTGGCATTCATCTCGGATGGAATGTGGGGTCTTCTTGCAGGAACTGCGCGCACTTGGCTAGCCTCGAGCAACCATCGCCTCGAACGTCTCCGTGGTTTCGGAGGATCCATCATGATTATCTTGGGTGTAGCGGTGTTGTACTCAGCAATTGTCAGTAGCTAGAGGCAGAATCGCCTCATGAAGAAACCTGTCACGCCAGCCCGGGAATTTATCGCACCATCGGATCTCACTTTCGGATTCTCCACCTGCAAGCGATGCATCTGGATTAAGTACTGGTTTTCGTTCGAACTGAAAAAGGATTTTCCGCTGGTGAAGAGCCTCTCCACCTTCCAGGAAGAACATTTCCGGCGCGCACCGATGACGAGCATTGATCCATCACTACCTGCCGGAACGGTAAAACAGTGGGGTCAATGGGTAAAGTCCAAAAATATTGTCATCAATGGATTTGAAACTCAGTGGAAGCTCCGCGGAATCTACGATCTGCTCGGCCACTATGACGATGGCACAGTTGGCATCATCGATTGCAAAGTCTCCGACTCCGAGCGCGACAGCGGTGACTTTTATGCGCCACAACTTGAGGCATATGCCTACACTCTCGAAAACCCTTTAAGTGGCAAGGTCTTTCCTGTACAGACGATGGGTCTGTTGATTTGGAAGCTCGCTGGAGTAGCAGAGACTCGTCCCAATGAATTCGTTGCCAATTCGATGGGCTTTGGAGTCAACCAGGTTTATGTACCAGTGCAACGCGATCCCAAGCGACTTTTAACATTGTTAGAAGAATTCATCACTGTCATCGACGGCGAAATGCCTGATGCAGGGAGCGAGTGCCACGCTTGTAATTATCTGAGTGGGCGGCTGGCCCTCGAGAATTAACTCTCTTCTTCTGTAGTGGCGCTCTTAGCGCCCTTTACTGCATAGGAATCGACATACTCCTGTCCAGACATCTGCTGGATGCGCTTCATGATTGCATCAGCACATTCGCGCAAGAAGAGCGCATCACGTGAATCGCCTTCAAAGTACATAGGCTCGCCAAATGTCATTCCTACCCGCTTGATATTTGGGAGTACCTGACCAGTAGGTTGAATCTTGTCCGTATTAAACATTGCAACCGGGATCACAGGCGCACCAGACTCAATTGCAAGACGCGCAATACCTGTGCGTGCTTTATAGAGGCGGCCGTCTGGTGATCGTGTTCCTTCAGGATAGATGCCGAGGCACTTTCCATCGGCAAGAACTTGAAGGCCTGTAATTAGGGCAGCTTCACTACGACGTCCACCAGAGCGATCAACAGGAACCTGTCCGAGTGCGATAAAGGTGAGTTTCTTCAACAAACCTTTTGGTCCAGGGCTTGTGAAGTACTCGCTCTTAGCAAGAAAGGTCACCTTGCGTGGAACAACAAGCGGCATAAAGATTGAATCGCTGAAGGAAAGGTGATTGGAAGCAATAATTACGGGACCAGAAGCTGGAACATTGCGAAGGCCTTTTACCTTGGGGCGAAAGAGGAGCATCAAGAACGGAGTCAGGAATGCTCGCAAGGTGCCGTAGGGCAAGTTGTTCATGGCGATAATCTATTACAAGGCTCTTATCCACGCGAATATATGGCTCGTTCACGAGAGATTTTCGCCCTGTTCTGTGCGAGTATTGAGGACATGGCTCCCGGTGAACGCGATGACGACATGGAGCTCATCAACGCGGAATTCGAGTCCATGATCGAAGGTCTCAATCTCGACCAATCATCTCCACGAACGTACCTCGATGATTTAGATGATCTCGCTGCATCCGAGGCTCGCGAGATCTACCACCCTCCACATGCACGACGCGGACTTCACGGAACGCTCACGCATATTCTTGCAACAATAAAAGGCTGGTGGCAGAAGCCAGGAAATGACGACAGTGATGGAGCGGTTGTATGAGCGATTTCAAATGGGGAATTTTAGGCGCAGGTAATATTGCTCTGACATTCGCTGAAGACCTTGCGCACTTAGAGGGACATAAAGTTTCAGCGGTAGGTTCACGAGATATTGAGAAAGCCACTGCCTTTGCCTCTCAATTTCCTGGCGCGATTGCATGTGGAAGTTATGAGGAGCTCGTAACATCCGATGTAGATGCAATCTATGTAGCAACTCCACATCCCATGCACTTTTCCCATGCACTACTTGCGATGCAAGCTGGTAAGCCAGTACTCTGTGAGAAAGCATTTACCGTAAGCGCTGCACAAGCGAAAACACTCATTGAATACTCGCACAATAATCGAGTGCCGCTCATGGAAGCGATGTGGACTCGATTCTTGCCACACATACGCGAAATCAAAGCGCTGATTGCAACTGGAGCGCTGGGAGAAATTCATACGGTCATCGCAGATCACGGTCAATTCATTCCCTTCACGCGTGCTCCACGCCTATGGGAACCAGAACTTGGCGGAGGCGCGCTTCTCGATCTCGGCATTTACTCCATTACTATTGCTGACATTGCATTAGGCAAACCCCGTGATGCACATGCTCACGCAACCCTAACCGATAAAGGAGTTGATCTTCAGACTTCGATGGGTTTCCATTACGACAACGGCGCACATGCGATGTTGACCTGCACCATGGCTGCACGTACATCTAATAGAGCACTTATCGCAGGAGATCTGGGAAGAATTGAGATTGAGGAATTCTTCTTTGCTCCAACATCATGGTCGTTCATCTCTCGAGATGGCGAAGTGACACGGCATGAGAAGAACTACGTCGGTGTTGGTTTACGCGAGGAAGCAGCTGAATTCGCTCGGGTCGTGCGAGCCGGCGAAATTGAATCGCCACTGATGCCACACGCTAAGAGCCTTGAAATTATGGAGCTTATGGACCACATCCGCGGTGAGATAGGCGTTACCTACCCCTTCGAGTAATTAACCTCGAGCGAGATCTGCAGCGCCCACCAGACCTGCTTCATTACCGAGAGTTGCTGCAATGATCTCTGGGTAAGGGTGCTTACCTGCAAATGGCATATAGCGCTCCATAGCGATACGAGTAGGCGCAAGGAGAATCTCGCCGGCATCAACTACTCCCCCACCAATAACAACGCATTCAGGATCAAGAATTACAGAGAGCGATGCAATTCCCGCGCCAAGCCATTGGGCTGTTGTGTTGAATGCAGAGATTGCAACCTGATCGCCTTCGCGAGCAGCGTCTGTAATGGCACGGCCGGTAAGGCCTTCGAGAGTTCCATCGCCTCGTGAGAGAAGGTTGCGCGCTAAATCAGGGCTTGCTGCAATCGCTTCACGTGCATGGCGAAGGAGTGCGTTGCCTGATGCATATTGCTCGAAACAACCGCGAGCTCCACAACCACAGAGATGGCCCTCCGGAAGGACGCGAAGGTGGCCAATCTCTGCTGCGATACCAAATGCGCCGCGCAACAATTGCCCATTGACGATAATTCCGCCACCAACCCCGGTGCCAACGGTCACCATCAACATATTCTCTTTACCTTTGCCGGCACCGAATGTTCGTTCACCCCATGCTGCGGCATTCGCGTCATTTTCGAGAATCACTGGAAGATTTATTAGGGCGGTAAGTTCAGCATCGAGCTGAACACCGTTCCATCCTGCAATGTTGGGAGTAGCAAGCATGGTCTTGCGATCGGACGAGACGAAGCCAGCTGCTGAAAGCCCAACTGCTGTCACTGGGTATTGCGCCGCAAGTTCTAGTGCAACATCCGCAATTGTTTGGGTGAGAGCGCCTCCACCTTCGCGCGGTGTATCGCGACGCGATGTTGCGAGAACTTTGCCTTCAACATCGACAACACCACCCAGTACCTTGGTCCCACCGACATCAATTCCAATTGTGTAAGACATTATTCGAACTGCGCCTGCAGCTCTTTAAGAGCCTGATCAATTGTTGACTTCTCAGTCTTTGAAATCATCATGCGCGGGACTGGCAATGAAAGCTCAACACCAAGTTGGTATGTCACCTGAGTTGTATCTTCGTCAATCGACTTAAGGATGTACTTACCATCCATGGTTGTCATCAGATCAGCCTCATCGAGAGAGAATGAAATTTCCTCGGGAGCCTTGCTCCAATCGTATGAAAGTGTTGCGCGATCCTTCATAACACCGGCATCAATAGATACATTGGCAGAAGTGGCACGTCCTTGATCATCGCTTGCTACAACTTCTACCTTCTTAATGGAGGTGAGCCATTGTGGGTATTCAGCGATTGCGGTGAGCTTGGCAGCTACATCGGCTAGAGGTGCTTCTATGGTGACTGAGGCTGTGGTTGATTCTGACATGACACGAAGGTTAGCAACCCTTTCCTTTTTATACCTCTCACCGCTAGCGTTAGCGCCATGAATGAAATCACTATCCCGCCACTGGTTCCTGCCGCAACAGAAGGCAACCTCACCAACCTCATTGCAGAGCGTGCGTGGTTTGAGCCAGAGCGCATCACAATGTCTCGCCCACTTGGCGATGGTTGGCAGCAGCTCACCGCTCGCGAAGTCGAAGGTGACGTTCGCGCCGCAGCTAAAGGTTTGATTGCTGCAGGTGTCCACCCAGGCGATCGCATAGCGATTATGGCGCGCACTCGTTACGAGTGGACCATTCTTGATTTCGCATCATGGTTTGCAGGTGCAATTGTCGTACCTATCTATGAAACATCGTCTCCAGAGCAGGTGGATTGGATTCTCAACGATTCAGGTGCGGTCGCACTCTTTGTCGAGACTCCAATCCTTCGTGAGCTGGTAGCTCCAGTCCTTCCGCCACATACTCGTCACATCTGGACCATGACTGAAGATGTGCTCGAAGTACTTCGCACAGCAGGAGCACATATCTCCGATGCAGAGATTGATCATCGACGTCAAACACTGTCCCCCGACTCTCTTGCAACTCTTATCTATACTTCTGGAACAACTGGAAAGCCAAAGGGCGTTCAGCTCACACATGGCAACTTCCTTGCAGAGTGCGGAAATGTTGTACAAGGCGCCGCAGATCTATTCTTAAAGCCAGGTGGCTCTACGCTTCTCTTCCTGCCTGTTGCCCACGTCTTTGGTCGAATGGTGCAGATTGGTGCAATCTCAGCAGGCCTTCATCTCGCACATTGCGCCGACGTACAGGCTCGGCTACTTCCCGATCTCGCATCTTTTAAGCCAACCTTCGTTCTCGCCGTTCCACGTATCTTTGAAAAGGTTTACAACGGTGCAGAGGCAAAGGCTGATGCAGCTGGCAAGGGGAAGATTTTCCGCAAGGGCGCTGAAGTTGCAATCGCATACTCAGAGAATATTGATGCAAAGAAGTTTAAGCCCATGCTCGCGCTCAAACACAAACTCTTTGATCTCCTTCTCTACTCAAAGATTCGCCATACTTTAGGTGGTCGTGTAGAAGCTGCAATCTCCGGAGGCGCCCCACTAGGTGCGCGACTCGGTCACTTTTATCGTGGTGCCGGCATCACAATCCTTGAAGGTTATGGTCTTACTGAAACAACTGCAGGTGCAACTCTCAATCTCAGCACTGACCTTCGCGTTGGTTCTGTGGGCAAGCCAATTCCAGGCACGTCAATTAAGATTGCAGAAGACGGTGAAGTTCTTATTGGCGGACCTATCGTGATGCGCGGCTACTGGCAGAACGATGCCGCTAATCAAGAGGTTTTCCAGGATCATTGGTTTAGATCAGGAGACCTCGGTCGCCTTGATGAACAAGGATTCTTGTACATTACAGGTCGTAAGAAAGAACTCATTGTTACGGCTGGTGGTAAGAACGTTGCTCCTGCTGTGCTTGAAGATCGTTTGCGCGCTCATCCTCTGGTCAGCCAATGCATGGTCGTAGGTGATAACCAGCCATTTATTGCAGCGCTCATCACTATCGACCCAGAAATGATTAAGGGGTGGATTGCCGCTCATCACAAGACTGGCGCAACAGTTGCCACTCTCGTTAACGATCCTGATCTCAATGCGGTGATTCAGACTGCTGTCGATGAAGCAAATAAGGCGGTCTCTAAGGCGGAATCTATTCGAAAGTTTGCCATCCTCCCTGATGATTTCACCATTGCAGGGGGTCAGCTCACTGCAAAATTATCAGTCAAGCGACACGTTGTTGCAGCTCAATACGCAGATACGATCGCGGCTCTCTACGCGAAAGAGTAGGGGTATCACGCTTTAAAATTATCGTGTAGCTATAGGAGTATCTCCCAAACCCTTAAGGGAGGTCTGCTTCAGTGGCGACAGATCGATATAAGCGCACTCGCTTCTTGGTTGTAGGTCACAAGAAATGTATCCCTGCTGATTTGGAGAGCTTGCTGATTCACCACGGTGCGCAGTTGCAGCGTCATCTCACTTCTCTTCGCAGTACTCTGGCGACTCTTCGGACCGAGAAATTTGATTGCATATTTGTCGAGAGTGCCCTGGAAGACGGCGATGGTTTAATACTCGCTCCCACAATTAAGCGTTCTTCGCCTCGAACAATTGCGATACTCATTTCACACGAGAACAGGTGGGCCACCAGCGAGGCGGCAAGGCAGTTAGGCTTTGATGAGATTTTTCACCGAGATATGCCTGGTGCTTACATGTTTGAAGAAGTTGAAACCCTCTTACAGAAACTCTCACCAAGCACCAAAGGCAAGAGTGTGATCGAATCTAGAATCCATCTCCTCTCCATCCGAGAACGTGAAATCCTGATGGATATAGCTACCGGAGCGACAACTCGTGAAATCGCGATGAAGAGACATAACTCAGAGGCAACAGTTAAAAGTCATCTCACATCAATTTACAGAAAGTTAGATGTGCGCAACCGGGTCGAAGCAATAGCGGTACTACAGAATAATTAGAAGAGCGAATTAAAGCGCTCTGACCAATGGCGCCACTCCCACTCATCAATAATCCATTGTCGTCCGCGCTTTCCCATTGCTTTCGCTAAATCTGGATTTTCTAGAAGACGAATAACACCGGCAGCGACTACAGACGGGTTAAGTCCATCAACAGCGAAGCCAGTCTCACCTTCCAGAACCGCATCTGGTGCACCACCTGACAATCCCCCAATGACAGGAAGCTCACAGGCGCTTGCTTCAAGGTAAACAATTCCTAGCCCTTCAACTTCAAGACCAGCTAAACGTGAACGACTTGGCATAGCGAAAATTTCACCGACAGAGATAAAGCGAGGAAGTTCGCTGTACTGCACTCGACCTACAAAGGAGATGTGTTGAAGTACATTGAGCTGGATCGCCCGTTTGTGAATGTACTCAAGATGTGGCCCAACTCCGACAAAGAGAAGGTGTGCATCTGGAAATGCTGCAACAATCTCAGGTAAAGCCTCCACCAAAGTATCTTGACCTTTGCGATGAACCAATCTGCCGACGCTTACGATGACTCTTTTTCCGGCAAGATCTAGCTGATCTTTGAGTTGCTGCGCTGAATCGACTGGGGCGAAGTGTGAGGTGTCTATTCCTGGCGCAATACGCACCATTGATTCTTGTGCCTTCGTGGAGAGGGAACGTGAAATTGCGCTACGTGTGAAATTTCCTAGATAGGTCAAGGTATCGACATGCTTACCGATATTGCGAATAGCGATTGTAAATGGGAAAACCTTTGCCCACCAGACTTCATGACCGTGAGTAAGCGCCACAATTTTTGAAACTCCTGCACGTCGAAGGCCCTTCGCGAGTAACCCGAGCGGCGCTGCTGCTCCAAAAAAAGCCTTTGAAATTCCGCGCTCTTGCACGAGTGCGCGTACCGTGCGACCTACTCGAGGCGTAGGAAGGAGAATCTTTGACTTGTCTCTAATGACTTCAACGCCACAATCATGAAGCCACTTGGCATCATAAGCGCTTGTATCGCCCTGTGCTGATGTGTAGACAATGACGGTATCGCGAGGCATACGCTCAATGAGTCCAATGACGAAAGTTTCAATTCCCCCAGCACGAGGTCCAAAGTCATTTGTAATACAGAGAATCTTTTCCTGGGCTGCCATTAGAAACGACGTACCGCTACCAATCTCTTGGATCCAAGCGCCGATGCATCAGCAATCTTTACGCGAGAGCCAGAGCGAGGTGCATGCACCATCTTTCCGCCGCCGATATAAATACCTACATGAGATACCGGTCGACCAAAGAAGAGAAGGTCTCCTGGCTTCTTCTGATTAAATGGAATCGACTTTCCCATACGAGATTGGGCAGCAGATGAATGTGGAAGATTTACTCCTGCGCTTTGATAGGCGCGCATCGTCAGACCTGAGCAATCCCAGTAAGTCATTCCATCTGCACCGAAGACGTATCGATCGCCAATCTGCTTGAAGGCAAATTTAATGGCAAGTCCAGCGCGCCCAGAAATTCCGCCTAGTGATTTAGCCTGGGCAAGTGAGCTTGCCTGGTCGGCATCCTCTTGCTGTTGGGCAAGTTTTGCTAGACGATCTCGATCTTCCTTCTTCAGCTTTGCAAGGATAGCTTCTGCCTTCTTCAACTTCTCCTGCGCCACGGCGCTCTGTTGCGCAAGCTTCTTCTGCAACACCTTTACCTGCGCCAGACGATCTGCAACCGTCATGGATGTTGCATTCAGCTTCTGGGTCGCTGATTGGTACTTCTTGAGCTGAATTGATTTCTGACGTGTGATCGATTCGAGGGAACCAGCAGAGCTGAGATAGAGAGTGGGATCGCTGGAAAAGAGAAGCTCTAGACTTTGACTCAATGATCCGGATTTATATTGATTGACCGCGATAACGCCGAGGTTGCGCGAGATCGAGTCGACATTCTTTCCTTGAATTGCAGCTTGAGCTTGAATTCCATTGAGGCTGCGTTGCAAGGTCGCTAGCTTCACCTTCGCCTCTTGTGCTCCTTCAGCTGCAGCTGTCGCTTGATCCTGAAGGTCGTTGACCTGAGCTTGAATCTGAGCCAGAGTCGGAGCGGCCTGCGCTGCAGGAGGAATCAACCAAGAAATTGTGGCGGCTATAGCCACGGCGCAGGCGCGTAGAGCCAGCTGGCGAATTCTCATTAGGGAAGGCTAGCCAAGTAAATCTGCCAATCTCAACTCAAATTGTCGATTCACGCTGAAAATATGGTGTGAATCTCGCCCAAGGCGGGTTTATTCTTCCCAAATGACCGTCATCGCTTCATTTCTCCTGGGAGCAAATGGAGCCTCCACGCTTGACGGAAAGTCATCACCCCTATCAACACCGGCCGATCGTGTTCGTTTTTTAGCTCGACATCGTAGCGCCGGCGCCTTCATCATCGGCAAGCAGAGCGCAGAGATTGAAAGCTATGAGAGAACTTCTCAACCGATATTTGTCTTTACTCGGACATTGGAGGCTCTTCATTTTCCTCATCCACTGATGCAACAGGTCAGCGTTGAAAGAAATCTCGCGGAAATGACCCGCAGGATTGATCAACGGATTGAAGGAGATATCGTCGTGGAAGCTGGCGGTCAATTGCTCCTTGCCATGATTGAGGTCGGAGCAATCGACCTTTTAGAGCTCACTATTTCGCCCATTAATGGTGATGGCCACTTCATCGCACGGGATCAACTACTTCGTAACTTCACCATCATCTCCGATGAAGACGTTGCTGGAACGCGGTTACTGCAATGCAGATATAACGGCAACTCCAGTGACAGCTAGAACAATTCCGATGTACTGCAATTTATGTAATCGCTCATGCAAGAAGATATAAGCAAGTACCGCAGTAGCAATCGGATAGAGAGAGCCGAGAACCATTGCGATGGATACAAGACCCTTCGTTGTTGCAACGCCAAGAAGTAGATTGGCCGAAAAGTCAGCTACGCCAATGGCTGCAAGCAACGGTAAATCCTTTCTTGCAACTCCCCCAAAGCCCCTCGACTTCACAAAGTATGAAGCACTGACTACAAAAGTCGTCGCTCTCATCGTTGTCATCGTCATCAATGAACTCTCCTGCGAGCCGACAGCCATAAATGTCAGCGCCGCACCGAAACCACACGCTGCCCCGAGTGCAAGAAGGACGGGTCGAACTGGAAGGCCTTGCGAAATCTCTGGTCCACTTGCAAGAAACCCTCCGATGATTGCCGCTATGACCCCCATAGTGACGGGTGTAGAGAGTCGGTCACCGTCAATCACAAATGCAAAGAACAGTGGAATCAAAACGCTGAGCGAACTGATGGGAGAGACAACTCCCATGCGGCCAGATGAAAGTCCTGCATACAGGCAGAGCAACCCCGCATAACCAGATAACCCCGCAAGCGCTCCATTAACAAGGTAACCCTGTGAACTCATCGATGGAGAAATCCATCCACCCGAGATCAAAATAAGCACAATCCCACAGAGCAATCCGAAAGCTTGGTTGATTCCCAGAACCGCCATGCTCGGCAATCTCTTACTCAGATTTCCAGCGTGATAATCAGCACTACCCCACAAGAGACTGGAGAGAAGAGCAAGGAGGGTGGCCATAGGCGCACCTTATCGAATCTTCACCGCTGACCTCCCAGTAAATGGAGCCATTCATCTTTAGAATTGACCAGTGAATTCCCGCTCTCCTTTCTCTTTCGAATCCATGATTTCGATCATTCGAGAATTCACCCCTCGTGCAGAGATTGAGCTTGAAGAAGTTCCAGCTCCACAGAAACTCGCACAGTATTCCTTCGCATTTACAGCCGATGTGAGCAACGGATTATTCGGTGAACAAGAAGATGAACTTGCATCTGGTCGCTTCGTCATTTTGCACGAGCCAGGCGGACAAGATACGTGGGAAGGCGAATACCGCTGCGTGACATTTATGCGCGCCACAGTTGATTCGGATATGCAAGCAGATCCATTGCTACCTGAGGTCGGCTGGAATTGGCTACTTGATAGCCTGCAAGAGGCAGATGCTCTCTACAGTGCACCCTCTGGAACTGTTACACGAGTTTCAAGCGCATCTTTTGGAAAACTCTCTTCGCGCCACGACGAATCTGAAATTGAGATTCGTGCATCCTGGTCACCGATTTTAACTGCTCCCGAAGAACTCGTTCCTCATGTGCAAGCATGGTGCAACTTCATCAGTGAAGTTGCAGGTCTGCCTCCATTGGCGGAAGGCGTAGCTCCTATTAGTTCTGCTCGTCGCCGTGGCTGAACTTCTCACCGCGCCATATCTGGGGCTTCCTGAACTTGTCTCTACCCCAGAACAATTTGAAGAGATGCTCTCTCAGCTAGCTGCAGGAAACGGTCCGTTTGCAGTTGATGCAGAACGTGCATCGGGTTACCGATATAGCTCGCGCGCATACCTCATTCAAATAAAGCGTGCTGATGGCGGGTTGCACCTTATTGATCCAATTCCATTTGGCGTTGCTAGCCCATACTTTGAAAAGCTTAATCAACTCTGGCAAGGCGAAGAGGTAATTCTTCACGCAAGCACGCAGGATCTTCCATGTCTTCGTGAACTTGGACTCAATCCCTCAATCCTCTTTGATACCGAACTAGCAGGTCGCTTAATTGGTCTACCTCGGGTAGGTCTTGGTGCGCTTGTTGAATCACTTCTTGATATTGGATTGGCAAAGGAGCATTCCGCACAGGATTGGTCGGTGCGACCCCTTCCTGAAGATTGGCTCAATTACGCCGCGCTCGATGTCGAACTTCTCATCGAACTTCGTGATGAGATTGAGAAGCTGTTAATAGAGAAGAAGAAGCTCGAGTGGGCTCGTCAAGAGTTCGCAGCAATCTTGACTGCTCCTCCTGCGCCAAAACGTATCGATCCATGGCGACGCACTTCCGGCATGCATAAGGTGAAGAAGCGCTCACAGCTAGCGGTTGTGAAGTTGCTATGGGAGGCGCGAGATGATCTCGCCGCTCACCTGGATATCGCTCCCGGCAGAGTGCTCTCCGACTTGGCTATCTCCACCATTGCCTTGGCGAGTGATGCTTCACCAATTACGACCAAGCGCGAACTAGAAAAGGTGCTGCGGCCAATCGGCCTTCGTGCTCGTTGGTTTGAAAATACTCCCCGATGGCTCAACGCTATCGCTTCAGCTCTCGCTCTCCCGGAAGAGGAATGTCCTCAATCACGGAGCAAGAGCGATGTGCTTCCACCCATCAAGATTTGGCGCGATCGTTTTCCAGAGAAGTACATCCCGCTTTCACATGCTCGCTTTGAAATGGGAGTGAAGGCTTCCGAGCTCGAACTCCCCGTTGAAAATCTCCTCACTCCCGAGTTTTTGCGACAGATCTGCTGGCGCCTCCCAGCGCCTATCGAAGTGCCAGAGTTGCTGCGGCAGATGGGCGCTCGTGAATGGCAGATTGAGGTTGCTGCGCCCATTCTGATGCACGCCCTTGAGCAAGATGAGCCGATGGAGCTTCCGGAGCCGGAAGAGAGCGCTGAAGCGCCCGAATAAAAGTTCGCCTTCCTCGTAGCCATTTGGGCTACCGACGAGTAACCTAAAAGCCTCAACTCGTTGAAGGAGCCCCTGATGTCACGCACCGTTGTTCTCGTCGATGCCGTTCGTACGCCTTTCGGTAAATCCGGTGGTGCATTTGTGAATACTCGAGCCGATGACTTGCTGATTCGTGCCATGCGCGGTCTCATTGAGCGCAATCCTTCTCTGCCTCTTGATCAGATTGATGATGTGGCAATTGCAGCTGCAACGCAGACGGGTGATCAAGGAATGAATATCGGTCGTAGCGCATCACTGCTTGCAGGTTTGCCTAACACAGTTCCTGGTTACTCCATCGATCGTTGGTGTGCGGGTGCACTCACCGCAACAACAACAGTTGCCGGACAAATTGCTATGGGCGCAATTGATCTCGCTCTCGCAGGTGGTGTTGAGCATATGGGTAATCATCCGATGGGCGAACTCATGGATCCCAATCCCCGCTATCTTGCCGAGA
Source organism: Candidatus Planktophila sp. (assembly GCF_046070465.1). Taxonomy (GTDB): domain Bacteria; phylum Actinomycetota; class Actinomycetes; order Nanopelagicales; family Nanopelagicaceae; genus Planktophila. The sequence continues at coordinate 24,730 of NZ_JBJTMK010000008.1, forward strand.
AAATTGTTGATCCAGATGCAATGTCAATGGGTGCAACTGCAGAACGACTCCATGATCGATATCCATCGATTACAAAGGAGCGCGCAGATCGCTATGCATTTAACTCGCAGATGAAAACTGCAAAGGCATATGAAGAAGGCTTGATTCAGCGCGATCTCATTCCAACAGCTGCACGATCTGAAGAGCTTGGCTGGACAATCGTCTCCGCTGATGAGGGTCCACGTCCAACAACAACGATGGAAGGACTTGCAGGTTTAAAAACTCCATTCCGCCCAGGTGGACGTGTCACCGCTGGTAACGCATCTGGTATCAATGACGGTGCAACAATTGCACTCATCGCTAGTGAAGATAAGGCAAAAGAACTTGGCCTTCCTATCAAAGCGAAGATGGTGACTTTTGCATTTGCAGGCGTTGAGCCTGAAGTGATGGGCTATGGACCTGTTCCCTCAACAGAGAAGGCGCTTGCCAAGGCAGGTTTGAAGATCACCGATATTGGCGCATTTGAGATTAATGAAGCTTTTGCAGTACAAGTCATTGCCTTCCTTGAGCATTTTGGAATCAGTGATGATGATCCTCGCGTCAATCCTTTTGGCGGCGCAATTGCAGTAGGTCACCCACTTGCATCATCTGGTGTCCGTTTGATGATCAATTTGGCTCGTACATTTGAAGCTCATCCAGAAATTCAATATGGAATCACAACCATGTGTATCGGACTTGGCATGGGTGGAACCGTAATTTGGGAGAACCCGCACTTCACAGGAGGAAATAAATAAATGGCTACAGCTCTCGTACTTCCAGAAGGCGCTCCCGAAGAAGTCATCACCGTTGCAAAGGTTCGCGATGTTGATCTGACTCCCTTTGGCTTTAAGGGAATTCTTGCGCTCATTACTCTTGATAACGGACTCGACCACACCCGCCCCAACACATTAGGGCCTCAATCAGTTGCATCACTCGATGCGGCAATCACTGAAGCCCTCTCTCATAAGCCTGCAGCTATTGCAGTCACAGGAAAGCCATTTATCTTCGCTGCAGGTGCCGATCTCTCTGCCATGTCATTTCTGACAGAGCGCGAACAAGCCCTCGCTATCGGAAAGCTCGGACACGACGTCTTCCGTCGCCTAGGCGAAATAGATATTCCAACCTTCTCTTTTATCAATGGCTTGGCTCTTGGTGGAGGACTTGAGATTGGACTCCACTCCAAGTACCGCACTCTCAGCAAGACTGCCTTTACCGCACTGCCTGAAGTTTTCCTTGGGCTCGTCCCGGGATGGGGTGGTGCAACTCTGCTACCGAAGTTGATTGGTCCAGAGAAGGCTGTTCAAGTAATTATTCTCAATGCTCTCAATAACAACACCATGATGAAGGCGAAAGACGCATTGGCACTTGGCGTTGTTGATGCAGTATTTGAACCAGCTGATTTCCTAGAAAAGTCATGTGGATTTGCAGCATCCATACTTTCTGGTGCAACCAAGATTGAGCGCAAGGATTACAGCAACGATCCAGCATGGGAAGCAGCGCTTGCAACAGGAAAGGCAGCGGCGCTCAAGAAATTTGGCGGTGCAGATATCGCATCCCCTCGCAAAGCACTCGAGCTCATCGCAGCATCTCAAACCTGCACCAATGGCCAAGGTTTTGATGCCGAGGATCAGGTTCTTGCGGATCTCGTCATGTCAGATCCGCTTCGAGCCTCACTCTATGCATTCAATATGATTCAGAAAAAGCGCAAGAAAGTTGAAGGTGCCCCTAAAGCCAACCTCGCTCGCAAGGTCAGCAAGGTCGGTGTTGTGGGTGCGGGATTAATGGCATCACAGCTAGCACTTCTCCTAGTCCGCAACCTCAAGTGTCCAGTTGTGATGACAGATATTGATCAAGCTCGCGCCGACAAGGGCGTTGCTTGGGTGCACTCAGAGCTGGCTAAGTTGGTTGAAAAGAAGCGCATGAGCGCTGAGAGCGCACAACGCCTTGCAACACTTGTCACGGGTTCTGCAGACAAATCCGTCTATGCAGGATGTGACTTCGTTATTGAAGCAATCTTTGAAGAGTTATCTTTGAAGCAAGAACTCTTCAAATCTCTTGAAGCAATTGTCTCTCCTGAGTGCGTCCTGGCGACGAATACTTCATCCCTCTCCGTTGAACGTATGAGTGAAGGATTGAAGAACCCAGAGCGCGTTGTGGGCTTCCACTTCTTTAATCCTGTGGCAATCATGCCGCTGCTGGAAGTTGCACGCACGTCAAAGACCGATGATGCAACTACTGCGACTGCGGTTGAGGTCGGTAAGAATCTGAAGAAGACGATGATTATCTGCAAAGATGCGCCTGGCTTCGTCGTGAATCGACTTCTGACTCGCTTTATGGGCGAGATCACCGATGCTGTTGATGAAGGAACCGATCCAGCCGTTGCAGATAATGCAATGCGCTCCATCGGTTTCCCAATGAGTCCATTCGAGCTATTGGGTCTTGTAGGTCCAGGAGTTGCTCTACACGTCGCTGAGACTCTTCATGAGAACCTCGGCCCTCGTTATCGCATCTCCCCTACTATGCAGGCGATGGTCAAGGAAGGCGTGAAGACTTTCTATATTAAGAACGAAGATGGCTCTTGGGGTCCCAACCCTGCAGCAGTTGCCTTAATCCATAAGGGATCAACTCCATCTACAGCAGATCAAGTACGCGAACGTGCGCTGACAGCTCTGGCTCAAGAGGCACGCATGATGCTCGACGAAGGTGTTGTCTCTACACCTGCAGAAATTGATCTCTGTATGCTGCTAGGCGCTGGATGGCCGATGCACCTTGGTGGGATCTTGCCGTTCTTAGATCGTGAAGGAATTAGCGAGTCTGCGGCCGGTCAGCGTTTTCATGCTCCGGGAATTGCATCGGTACTGAAGTAGAGCTCCACTCTACAATGTCCCGCGCAATCTTCTGAGCAGTGATTCCTAGATCTTCTAGAATCTCACCACGCTTGGAGTGTTCGATAAACTCCAATGGAACGCCGATGCTATGAATTGCTATTTCAAGTCGCGCATCACGGAACATCTCGGATAGCGATGAGGCGATTCCACCGTGGCGGATTCCGTCTTCAATGACAACTACGCTCTTGTAGCGCTGCGCCATGGTGATGAGTGATGCAGGAAGTGGCTTGACCCAACGTGGGTCAATCACGGTGACGCCAACACCTTCACGATATGCCTGCGATGCTGCTTCAACTGCAAGCGGTGCCATTGCGCCGACACTGACGAGAAGAACATCTGCGCTCTCGCCACGATAGAGAACATCAACTCCATCGCGACTTTCAAAGGCAGGAATATCTGCCTGTACTGCGCCCTTCGGATAACGCAGGAGGGTTGGACGATCGTTAATCTCAAGCGCTTCAGCAAGTGCCTGGCGGAGTCGTGCGCCATCACGAGGAGCTGCAACCGCCAAGGTAGGAACGATTCCAGTAAGAGCCATATCCCAAATGCCATGGTGAGAAGGTCCGTCGTCTCCTGTCACACCTGCTCGATCAAGAATAAAGGTGACACCTGCTCCGTGAAGCGCAACATCGAGAAGCAATTGATCAAATGCACGATTGAGGAATGTCGAATAGACCGCAACCACTGGATGCAGGCCTGCATATGCCATACCTGCTGCACTTGTTACTGCATGTTGCTCTGCTATGCCCACATCGATTGTGCGTTCTGGGAAAGCTCTTTGGAACTTATCGAGGCCAGTAGGGCCTAGCATCGCTGCAGTAATTGCGACAATATCTTGACGTTTCTCACCGAGAGTTACCAGTTCATCTGCAAAGACGTCTGTCCAAGAAGTTTTACTCGCGTTAATAGGTAAACCTGTCTCAGGATCGACAATGCCCACTGCGTGGAATTTCTCGGCTTCATCGGCAATTGCCGGGCTATAGCCCCGCCCTTTTTCAGTGATGACGTGCACCAATACTGGCTCGCCGAATTCTTTCGCCTGCTCGAGTGCGCGATCCATCGCAGCAATGTCATGTCCATCAATGGGTCCGATGTATTTAAGACCGAGATCTTCAAACATGCCCTGCGGTGCCACGATGTCTTTGATGCCCTTCTTCATCCCGTGAAGAGTTTCAAAAATCGGCGCCCCTACAACAGGAGTCTTTTGAAGAACCTCCTTGCCCCAATCCAGGAAGCGCTCATAACCTTGGGTCATTCGAAGAGTAGAAAGATGCTGTGCAAGTCCACCGATGGTTGGAGAGTAAGAACGCTCATTATCGTTAACAACAATTACCAGATTGCGATTTTCTGCAGTTGCAATGTTGTTGAGCGCCTCCCATGACATTCCACCTGTGAGCGCACCATCTCCGACAACGACAACTACATGGCGATCTTTTTGGCCTGTCAGTGCAAAGCCACGAGAGATTCCATCGCCCCAAGAGAGCGCAGTGGATGCATGTGAATTCTCAATAACATCGTGTTCGGATTCGCGCCGGTTGGGATACCCGGCAATGCCACCCCGCTGACGCAGACCATCGAATTTATCTGCGCGACCAGTCACAATCTTATGAACATATGACTGGTGGCCAGTATCGAAGAGAACAAGATCCTTCGGGGAGTCAAAGGTGCGGTGGATTGAGAGCGTGAGCTCTACGACTCCAAGATTGGGGCCAAGGTGGCCACCGGTACGCGACACTTTCTCCACCAAGAAGGCACGAATCTCTGCACTGAGCTCTGCAAGTTGGGCAGGGCTGAGCGCTTTGAGGTCTTGCGGACCTTTGAGTGATTCGAGCATAGCGATGAGTCTAAGTCACCCGCGAAGAGAACGTAACACGAACTGCATGATGCCGCCGTGGCGGTAGTAATCAGCTTCGCCCGGCGTATCGATTCGCACCTTCGCAGCAAAGGTCCTATCCCCTGCAGAAACCTGTACCTCCTTAGGAATTCCACCTTCATTGAGGGCAGTGATGCCTGAGATCGTAAAGGTCTCTTCGCCAGTTAGGCCGAGAGACTGGGCGCTCTGACCGTTAACAAATTGCAATGGAAGTACGCCCATACCGATGAGGTTAGAACGGTGAATACGTTCGAAACTCTCTGCAATCACTGCACGGACTCCGAGCAGCGCTGTTCCCTTCGCAGCCCAGTCGCGCGATGAACCTGAGCCGTACTCCTTACCTGCAAGAATCACGAGTGGAGTTGATGCTGCTTGATAAGCAACAGATGCATCGTAGATAGTTGATTGCTCGCCGTTGTTGAGGAAGTTGCGAGTGAATCCACCCTCAACGCCATCAAGGAGCAAATTCTTCAAACGAATATTGGCAAAAGTTCCGCGAATCATTACTTCGTGATTACCACGACGAGATCCGTAAGAGTTAAAGTCCTTACGATCAACCCCGTTTGCTTCGAGGTACTTACCTGCTGGTGAATCGGCCTTGATGTTTCCTGCAGGTGAGATGTGGTCTGTAGTCACAGAGTCACCGAGGATTGCGAGGACGCGTGCACCTGCAATGTCCTTTACCGGAGTTGGCTGTGCAGGCATACCTTCAAAGTAAGGAGGCTTGCGAACGTAGGTTGAC
>NZ_JBJTMK010000009.1:0-4000 GCF_046070465.1 Candidatus Planktophila sp.
CTAACGCTGCAAGAAGTTTTTCAACATTTTTGCCTGGGGTTCCATCCTTCTTTGTAAAGAATGCAGACTTCACTAATTTTGCTTCGGTTAAATCAAAGAGATCGCCTTCATCCTCGATGATCTTGTCAGTGAGCAGCGCGATTGCCGCTTCCAGACCTAGGACATCAATATCGAGTGCAGCGCGAGAGCCGATATAGAAAATGCGCTCTCGCAACTGAGCAGGACAGCTGCGCTGATTGGTACAGCGAATATCAACGTCACCTTCGCTTATAGCCTTAAGTTCTGAATTACATTCTGGGCAGCGTGTTGGCATCACGAACTTCTTCTCATTGCCAGTGCGTCTATCTAATACTGGACCAAGAACTTCAGGGATGACATCGCCTGCTTTGCGGATGATGACGGTGTCACCAATCAATAAGCCTTTGCGTTCAATCTCTTCCTGATTGTGCAACGTTGCATTGGTAACGGTAGATCCAGCAACTTTTACCGGCTCCATAAAGGCGAAAGGTGTGACGCGACCTGTACGACCGACGCTGACCTTGATGTCTAATAACTTTGTTGTAACTTCTTCCGGCGGATATTTGTAGGCGATAGCCCACTTGGGTGCTCGTGAGGTGAAGCCAAGTTTGCGTTGTTCGGCAATCGAATCGACTTTGATAACAACGCCATCAATCTCGTGCTCTACATCGTGGCGGTGCTCGTTGTAGTACTGAATAAATTCAATAACTTCTACGCGAGTTTTGCAGACTTTAAATCGTGTAGATGTAGGTAGACCCATCTTTTTCAGCTCGGCATATGCATCAGATTGGTTCTTAAAGATAAGGCCATCGTGAGCACCCACACCGTGGACAACAACGCTCAATGGGCGCGATGCAGTGATGCGCGGATCTTTCTGTCGAAGCGATCCTGCCGCAGAGTTTCGAGGATTAGCAAAGAGTGCCTTGCCTGCTTCTTCGAGCTCTTCATTGAGTTGATTAAAGGCAGCAACTGGGAAGAAGACTTCGCCGCGAACTTCAATTCGTGCGGGAACTTTCTTGCCCGACAAAGAATGAGGAAGACCCTTGATGGTTTTGACGTTGAGGGTGACATCTTCGCCGGTGACGCCATTGCCGCGTGTCAGAGCGCGAACGAGCTGACCATTTTCGTAGAGCAAGTTGATAGCAAGGCCATCTACCTTGAGCTCGCACAAATACTGCGGCGATGGGGATTCCTTCTCTACCCGGTCAAACCATGCATTGAGTTCATCTTCATCGAAGACATTGTCGAGACTCATCATCTTCTCAATGTGATCGTGCTGTGCAAAGGAAGTTGCAAAGCCTCCGCCGACGCCAAGCGACGGTGAATCCGGCTCGAGAAGCTCTGGGTTCGCAGCTTCCAGCGCGCCAAGTTCTTTTAATAATGTATCGAATTGGGCATCGGTAATCGTGGGTGCATCAAGAACGTAATACTTGAATTGATGATCGCGAATCTCTTGAGTTAACTCTGCAATGCGATGACGTGCTTGATTTCTCTCAGACGTACTCATGCCGTCTCACAAATCGTTGCTGATGCCACCACGCGATCGTCGTCATAGACGACCATTGCCTGTCCTGTCGCAAGACCGAGCAGAGGCTCATCCAACTGAGCAGTTAAGAAATCATTGTCATAGGTATACGTTGCTGGAAGCGCTGCGCCATGTGCACGCACCTGAACAAAGCCACGATGTGAACCAGGCGCGATATCTGGACCACACACTATCGCGCGTTCGCCCTTCATTGATGTCACAGCCAAATCTTCTCGTGGTCCTACGACAACTGTGTTGGAGACTGGTTCAATCTTAAGCACAAAGCGAGGTGAGCCATCGGCGGTAGGAACGGTAAGTCCCAAACCTTTGCGCTGGCCAATTGTGTATGTGTAGGCGCCTTTATGGGTGCCCAGCTGATTTCCATCTTGATCGACAATCGGACCATCTTCGCTACCCATACGATCGCGCAGCCAACCCGCATTATCTCCAGATGGAACGAAGCAGATGTCATGGCTATCGGGTTTTTGCGCAACCGCTAAACCGCGTCGTTCGGCTTCGATACGGATATCGACTTTCTCAGTATCGCCCAGAGGAAATATCGCACCGTTAATTTGTTCGCGATTGAGAACTGCTAACACGTAGGACTGATCCTTCAACGGATCGATGGCGCGATGCAAAGTCTTACCTGCTTCGCTTTCGCGAGTGCGTGCATAGTGGCCAGTGATGACGCCATCAAAGCCCATGTTTTTGGCACGATCTAACACTGCAGCGAATTTAATCTTCTCATTACAACGAAGACATGGGTTAGGCGTACGTCCCGCCTTGTACTCGGACATAAAGTTTTCCACGACGTTCTCATGGAACTCTTCGGCCATATCCCAGATATAGAAAGGAATACCGATCACATCGGCAGCACGTCGGGCATCATGGGAATCTTCGATGGTGCAACAGCCACGTGCACCACTGCGGTATTTCTGCGGATTAGATGAGAGCGCCAAGTGCACGCCAATCACATCGTGGCCCTCTTCCACTGCTCGCGCCGCAGCAACTGCGGAATCCACACCACCAGACATCGCTGCTATAAGTTTCATCGTGCACTCCGAGCGCGAGAAACAACCGATGGGAGAGCTGCAATGACCGAATCAACATCGCTCTGTGTTGAAGTTGATCCAAATGAGAACCTGAGAGTCGACATCACTGAATCCTCATCGAGACCCATTGCCTCTAGTACATGGCTGGGACGATGAACGCCTGCAGTGCATGCAGCGCCGGTCGAACAAGAAATCTTCTCGCCATCGAGAAGTAAAAGAAGGGTTTCGTTGAGTGCACCAGGAATAGTGACGCTAGAGATACCTGGAAGGCGATCTGCATCGGCACCATTGATATGCGCATCGGGAACAACATGCGCAATGCCACGTTCAAAAGAATGGCGAAGTGCAGCAACATCATGTAATGAATAGTTGCTCTGCGAAATCGCTGTTGCCAAAGCGACGATGGAAGGAGCGTTGACTGTGCCACTGCGGATTTCGCGCTCTTGTCCCCCGCCGTGAATAAGGGCTGGAATATCTATTCCGCGTCGTAGCACGAGAACGCCCACGCCAATCGGCCCACCGACCTTGTGACCGCTTAAGGATGCTGCAAAGAGACCGAGATCTTTAAATGAGAATGAAACTTTGCCCCATGATTGAATCGCATCAGAATGCACGGGAATGTCACCAGCGATTTCAACGACATCTGCGATTGGCTGAAGGACGCCTGTCTCGTTATTGCTATGCATGACCGAAATCAGCGCAATTGAGTCACCATGCTCATCAATCAGAAGTTGCAGGGCATCTAATGAGATAACGCCATCTTCTGTGACAGGGATTGTGACGTGTTGCGCACCTTGATGATCAGCTAGCCACTGTGCGGGTTCTAGAACTGCTTGATGCTCGATTGAACAGGTAATGATGACGGGGCGCACCTTCTCAACATTTCGCTGCCAATAAATTCCCTTGATTGCGATGTTATTGGCTTCAGTGCCAGAGCCAGTAAAAATAATTTCGCTGGGAGCACATCCAATGTGCTTTGCCAAAACATCGCGCGCGTCCTCAACATATTTGCGTACGGCGCGACCATCTGCATGAAGCGATGAAGGGTTCCCGATAATTGCTAGAGCATTGGACATCGCTGCGATTGCCGCAGGGTTCATCGGCGTTGTAGCCGCATGATCGATGTAGATGCTCACGAGAGCAGTCTAGTTTGAAGAAAAGAGTTAGGCCTTACGTGCCTTAACCCCTTCGGTTGCGGCAGGAAGCACGGTGAAAAGGTCGCCGACTACGCCGAAATCCGCGATTTCAAAGAGTGGAGCCTCCGGGTCCTTATTGATCACAACAATTGTCTTGGAAGTCTGCATACCGGCGCGGTGTTGAATCGCACCAGAGATTCCACATGCAACGTACAAAGCTGGGCTGACAGTCTTACCTGTCTGACCAACTTGATGTGAATGTGGATACC
>NZ_JBJTMK010000010.1:0-10689 GCF_046070465.1 Candidatus Planktophila sp.
CCTTCACCGGTAGCCGGCATCCTGCAGAAGATTGTTGTTGGCGTAGATGTCACTGTTGCAGTCGGTGCTGAGCTCGCAGTGATTGCTGATAGTGCAAACGCATCAGTACCTGCGCCTGCCGCACCTGCACCAACTGTGGAAGCACCTGCGACTCCCACTCCTCCGCCGGCTCCAGTAATTGAAACTCCTGTTGCAGCACCTGTTGCAGCTCCAGCCGCACCGGCTGCTTCTTCAGCTGGCACTGTCATCACGATGCCAGCACTTGGTGAGTCAGTTTCTGAGGGTACGGTGACACGTTGGCTTAAGAACGTTGGCGATTCAGTTGCAGTTGATGAAGCCCTCCTTGAAGTTTCCACTGACAAAGTTGATACAGAGATTCCTTCTCCAGTTGCCGGAACACTGCTCGCTATTGATGTTCCAGTAGATACAACTGTTCCAGTCGGTGCACGTCTTGCACTTATCGGTGCCGCCGGTGGCGCTGTTGCATCTACTCCAGCCCCTGCGACCCCTGCTCCTGTAACTCCAGCACCTGTAACTCCAGCACCTGTTGCTGCGGCGGTTGTGTCTGCGCCCGTAACACCTGTTGCTCCAGTTTCACAGCCTGCAGATGCTTACGTAACACCTATTGTTCGCAAGCTTGCCAATGATTTGGGTGTCAACCTTGCATCTGTGAAAGGAACAGGAATCGGCGGACGCATTCGTCGAGAGGATGTTGAGAGCGCAGCACCTCGCAGTGCCGCTCCCGTTGCATCCGCACCAGTCGCTCAAGCTCCGCGTGCCTCTGCTCCAGCACCTGTTGCTTCATCTCCCCTTCGCGGTACAACGGTGACAATGTCACGACTTCGCAAGGTGATTGCAGCTCGCATGGTTGAGTCACTTCAGGTTTCAGCTCAGCTCACAACAGTGATTGAAGTAGATGTCACCAAGATTGCACGTCTACGCGATCGCGCAAAAGCATCTTTTGAAGCGCGGGAAGGCGTCAAGCTTTCATTCCTTCCATTCTTCGCAGTTGCAACATGTGAAGCACTCAAGCAACATCCAGTTCTCAACTCATCGGTTGAGGGCGATCAGATTATTTATCACGGTGCGGAACACCTTGGAATAGCTGTTGATACAGAGCGCGGACTTCTCGTTCCGGTAATTCATAACGCCGGTGACCTGAACATGGGTGGCGTTGCTCGCAAGATTGCAGATCTCGCAGCTCGCACACGCGACAATAAGGTGACTCCAGATGAACTCGGTGGCGGAACATTCACACTGACGAATACAGGTTCACGTGGTGCGCTCTTTGATACTCCCATCATCAATCAGCCACAGGTTGCAATCCTTGGTCTTGGTGCAGTCGTCAAGCGTCCGATGGTTGTAAAGGGCGAAGATGGTGGCGAGACAATCGCTATCCGTTCCATGGTCTACCTGGGACTTTCCTACGATCACCGAGTTGTGGACGGCGCAGATGCTGCTCGCTTCTTAGTCACTCTCAAGGAGCGACTCGAGGGCGGCGCATTCGAAGCTGATCTGGGTCTCTAATGTGAGTACTCCACAGCGCATCGCAATCACGGGTGCTTCTGGCCTTATTGGTTCTGCACTCGTCGGTCACCTCAAGAGTGAGGGACATACTGTGCAACGCCTCGTGCGTCGTACACCTGTCTCCCCCGATGAAGTCAAGTGGGATCCAAAGACAGGTTATGTAGATATCGAAGCGCTTCGTGGTGTGGATGCAATCATTCACTTAGCAGGAGCTGGTGTCGGCGATAAACGTTGGAACCGAAAGTACAAGGCTGAAATTCTTAACTCTCGTCTTTTAGGAACAACTGCAATTGCAAACGCGGTTTCTGAACTTGCTCCTCAAGTTTTCATTTCAGCGAGTGCGATTGGTTGGTATGGAGAATCTGGAAATCGCGCAGTAGTTGAGAGCGATAAGTGTGGTGATGACTTTCTCGCAGCAGTATGCCGTGAATGGGAAGGTGCGGCAGATACTGCTCACAATACGCGCACAGTAAAGATTCGTACCGGTCTGGTTTTAGATCCAACCGGTGGAGCGCTCGGCAAGATGCTTCCGCTCTTCCGTTTTGGTCTCGGCGGAAAGATGGGAAATGGAAAGCAATGGTGGTCGTGGATTACTCTTCACGATCTTATCCGTGCAATCACATTCATTCTCGATAATGATATTTCCGGTCCGGTAAACCTCACTGCGCCCAACCCAGTCACTAATCAAGAATTTACCTCAGCTCTTGCTCGGGCGATGCATCGCCCAGCACTCTTTCCGGCACCGGCAATAGCGCTAAAGCTAGCGATGGGTGGTTTTTCGGCAGAGATTCTTGGTTCAAAAAAGGTCATGCCGACGGTGTTAACAGCTGCTGGATTCGAGTGGGATTACCCGCACATCACCAATGCACTCAGTGCGCTAGTGACTCCATAGCTGCAAGACGACCTGACAAGAGCGCACCATTCTGCGAACCTGCAGTCAGATAATCGCCTGCAATAAATAGCTCGTCGTTAACTCGGGCTGACTTCACGCCATGGCCGCCTGGTCGGAATACAGGAAGTGAGTTACGAACCTCGTATCGCTTGATAAATTCAAATTCGCTAGGAGCGATCCCCCAGAACTTTGAAATCTCATTGAGCGCTTGGTCATCCGTAATGTCAGCGATTGCAGTTGAAGAGACTAACGTCTTGCCAACAGGGGCATATTCAGAAACCACATTGCTCAACGCAATTGAATTCACAATCGGATTTGCAGTGCTGGTAACGCGAAGATTCTTACTCTTCAGAAGACCGGCCGGAAGCGCGTGGTACCAGGTGAAGCTATCTGCGAATTGAGGTTCTACAGGTATGTGCGTCAACTTTGCTGTTGTCTGCGCATCGGTTGCGAGAATCACTTTCTTTCCAGCGAACTGTTGAAGTGAATCGATGGGTGCATTGAGATGTACCGTTTCGACACGCGCACCAAGGGCTTCAGATAAGGCGCCTGCACCCGCGCGAGGTAAGCCGGATTGACCTGAGACAAAGCTCTTGATGATCTCGCGACCATAAGAGCTGTCAATATTCTCCAATTCCGTGAGGAAAACACCACGCAAAAATGGTTTCAAAACATTCTCATAGAGATCGCCTGCACCCGATGCCAAGATTGCATCACGAAGGGAGACTTTGCTATCGGGTCTCTCTCCTACAAATTTAAGCACAGCTAGCTTCTCGGCGAGAGAACCAAGCGGTGAACGAAAAGCTCTCACAGGATGGGTACGTGGATCTCCAATAGAAGATATACCAAATGGCGTCACAACATCTATAGTGCGAGATGCACCCACAAAATCAATCTCATTGATAACGCCAAGTCGCTTAATTTCCGGGTATCCCGAATTAATCAGCTGAAAGCCTCGATCGAGTATGTATCCATCAATGTAATCCGACCGAACACGTCCGCCAAGATCATCCGCTGCTTCATAAAGTTCAACGGACTCTCCTGCCTCCTGCAACGTAATTGCTGCAGAGAGGCCAGCGAGACCACCGCCAATGACTACATAGCTCATCGTTACTCCTTAGAATCAGCAAGCTTTGATGGCCACCAAATCTTTGGGCCGATTTCGTGAACGAGAGCTGGCACGAGAATTGAACGCACAATGATGGTGTCGAGCAATACGCCGAAGCCCACAGCGAAGCCAAGCTCTGCCAGTGGAACTAGTGGCAAGAGACCAAGGACTGCGAAGGTTGCTGCAAGAACGATTCCTGCAGATGTGATTACAGCACCGGTAACTGTTACGCCCTTAATCACACCCGCTCGAGTACCAATTTTGCCCGCTTCCTCACGTACGCGTGTCATCAAAAAGATGTTGTAATCGATGCCCAACGCAACCAAGAAGATAAAGGCAAACAATGGAAATGAGTTGTCACCACCAGGGAACTTGAAAATGTGATTGAAGGTAATCGCACACACACCAAGAGTTGCAAAGTATGAGAGCACTACCGTTCCAAGAAGAACAATTGCACTCAGAATACTTCGAAGGAGAAGCCCCAGAATGATAGTAATGACGAAGAGGATTATCGGAATGATTGTCTTATTGTCACGACTATTTGCTGTACGAACATCGAAGTAAACTGCTGAAGTTCCACCGACCAATGCAGTCGAGTCTGCCTTCTTCGCTGCTTCGCGAATAGGTGTGATGTACTCTCCTGCAGCAACGCTATCTGGGGCCTTATCGAGTGTCGCATTGAGGATTACTTTGCCATCAACCGCCTTGACGTTCTGCGTAACAGGATCGACAGCATATGCAACTTCACTGACACCTTTGACTGCGGAAACAGCAGCAATCACAGCGTCTGCTTTTCCTTGAGATACGACGATTTGAGTCGGATCTCCTTCTCCACCTGGGAAGTGTGTGACGAGAAGTTTTTGGCCGACCACTGATTCAGGATTTCCAGTAAAGGTGTCGATTGTGCCAAGACCATCCGCCTTCAGAGTTGTCGAGGTGAAGGCAAGCGCAAGGAGAACTGCTCCTGTAATAACCCAAGACTTTCGTGGGTTACGACCAATGGTGTTCGAGACCTTAGACCAAGGACCACTCAATACGTGATCGTCGCCATCATTGCGTGGCTTACGAGGCCAGAAAATCCAGCGGCCGAAGAGAACGAGCATCGCTGGAAGGAAGGTCAGAATTGTAAACATTGACGCAACAATGCCGATGGCGCCGATTGGTCCAAGTCCCTTTGTGCTGGTGAGCTGGCTAAAGAGCAACATCGATAATGAGATAGCAACGGTTGAACCTGAAGCCAGGATTGGCTCCCAGACTCCCTTGTATGCGGCCTTCATCGCATCAAAACGGGATTCATGGTGGTGCAGCTCTTCGCGATAACGCGCAATGAGCAAGAGTGCGTAGTCCGTGGCGGCGCCGACTACAAGTACGGAGAGAATTCCTTGCGACTGTCCATCAACGTCGATGACGTTGTTCTTTGCAAGAAGATAGATGATTCCACCGGCAGTCGTCAGAGCAAACATCGCAGACATCAGCGGAATAATCCACAAGAATGGTGAGCGATAAACCACGATCAAAATAATTGAAACGACGCCGAGAGTTACAAGTAGAAGGCTTGAATCGAGAGATCCGAATGCACCGAAGAGGTCTCCCAGGATTCCACCAGGACCTGTGACGTATGGAGTCAATCCCTGAGCCTTTGCAATCGGTGCTGCGTCATCGCGAAGAGCTTGAACAACCGCTGGCAACACTGGCTTCTCATTGGGAAGAGTTTTTGAGATGGATTCTCCGTCGAGTGGGATATTGACGAGAATTGCCTTGCCATCTTGCGATGGGAATGCAGTGACTTGAGCGCCCTTGAGCAGGTAATCACCGAGCTTTGCTGAAGTTCCATCAAGTTTGAGCTCTGTCACACCTGCAAAGTGCTGATTAATTGCAGCCAGGGCTGTTGGTGAAGCGCCTCCCTCGAGAAGAACGAGGGTAGGAAAGTTAAAAGTTGAACCATCGGAGAATTTAGCTATCGCATCAGATGCTTGTGCTGCCTCGGAGCCCTTAGGCAGAAATGAAGAATTGTTGTTCTCTTGGACGCTAGAGAGCTTTCCAAAGAGCGGTCCGAAGACACCGGTAATCATGAACCAGCCGATTACGACTAAAACGGCAAGGGTAACGGGCTTTTTATTCTTAATTAGCATGGGCGAGAGTCTACCTTTAGGCTTACCCTGTGCCGGTTTTAGACTCCTCTCCCCTCGCTCTTCAGCGAAGCGGGTTAGTCGAGTATGAAGATGCGCTAGCGATTCAACGAACGATTCACTCTGAAGTCGCTGCCGGTCTTCGCCCCAACACGCTAATTTTGCTTGAGCACCCATCGATCTATACGGCAGGAAAGCGCACTCTGGATGAGGAACGTCCTGGCAACGGCGCAAGGGTGTTGGATGTAGATCGCGGCGGAAAAATCACATGGCATGGTCCAGGCCAACTTGTTGGATATCCGATTGTTCGCTTGAGCAACCCTCATGAGCTCGTGGGTTTCGTACGTGAAATCGAAGCTGGTCTCATCAATGTGTGTGCTGAGTTTGGAATTATTGGAGTGCGAGTTGAAGGTCGCTCTGGTGTGTGGATTGTCGATGAAAAAGGTGAGCGTAAAGTTGCCGCTATCGGAATTCGCGTGGCATCAGGTACATCGATGCATGGCTTTGCCCTGAATGTAAATCCCGATCTCTCCGCCTTCGATGCAATCGTTCCATGTGGCATTTCCGATGCCGCAGTGACCTCGCTCGCACTCGAACTGGGTCGCGAAGTTACTATTGAAGAAGTATCACCCGTTGTAGAGAAGTATCTGTATGAAGCACTAACAAAGGTGAGCGCATGACAATCGCACCAGATGGCCGCAAGTTACTTCGCATCGAGGCTCGCAATGCGCAGACTCCTATCGAGCGAAAGCCACAATGGATAAAGACTCGCGCCAATATGGGTCCTGAGTACACACGTCTTCGCACTCTCGTAAAGACGGAATCTCTCCATACAGTGTGCCAAGAAGCTGCCTGCCCCAATATCTTCGAATGTTGGGAAGATAAGGAGGCAACTTTTCTTATCGGTGGCGAACGATGTACTCGCCGCTGCGATTTCTGCAATATTGATACAGGCCGCCCAGAGCCAGTAGATCCTGATGAGCCACGTCGCGTTGCTGAATCAGTGCAGTCAATGGGACTTAAGTACGCAACGATTACCGGTGTCACTCGTGACGACCTCGAAGATGAGGGCGCGTGGTTATATGCAGAAACAATTCGAAAGGTTCATGAACTCAATCCAGGAACTGGCGTTGAAATGCTTGCACCTGATTTTGGTGCAAAGTCTCATCTTCTCAATCAAGTCTTTGAAACTCGTCCAGAGGTGTTCGCACATAACCTCGAGACTGTTCCTCGCATCTTCAAGCGTATTCGTCCAGCGTTTACCTATGAGAAGTCGTTGAATGTAATTACCCAAGCTCGAGAATTTGGATTGATTACCAAGTCCAATTTAATCCTCGGTCTCGGTGAAGAAATCAGCGAAGTCATTCAGGCTCTAGAAGACCTTCATCAAGCTGGCTGTGATTTGATCACGATTACTCAATATCTTCGCCCGACAAATAAGCACCACCCAGTAGAACGTTGGGTGAAGCCTGAAGAGTTTGTTGATCTAGCAAAGCGCGCCGAGGACATTGGGTTTAGTGGAGTTATGAGTGGCCCACTTGTGCGCTCTTCCTATCGTGCAGGTCGACTCTATAAGCAAGCCCAAGAGAAGCGTGCTCAGCGTGGCTGATCTCATCTATCCCCCAGTTGTTGGCGTGATGAGGACGCTCTGGAAAATGTTGGGGTTGAAATTCGATTTCGAAGGTCAAGAACATCTGCCTGACTCCAATCATGGTGGAGCAGTTCTGGCCATGAATCACATTAGTTATTTAGATTTTGCCCTTGTTGGAACTGCGGCGCTACCTATGAAGCGCTACGTGCGTTTTATGGCGAAGAAAGAAATCTTTGATAATAAATTAGCAGGCCCTCTTATGCGAGGAATGCACCACATCAGCGTTGATCGCTCTAATGGTTCTGCATCATTGGTCGCCGCTCTTCGCGCACTCCGCGATGGTGAAATCATTGGAATCTTTCCTGAGGGAACTATCTCTGTCTCATTTGAAATTAAGGAGCTCAAGAGCGGAGCTGTTCGATTAGCTCAAGGCGCAGGGGTTCCAGTAATCCCCACCATCATCTGGGGTTCGCAACGTTTATGGACGAAGAAAGTTAAGCGTAACCTCAGGCAGCGCGGAGTACCGATTACTGTGGTCTTTGGCGAGCCGATTTACTTTGATAAAGATAGTGATGTTGAAGCAGGTGAGGCGATTCTTCGAGCGACCATGGTGAAAATGCTCCATGCAGTGCAGGAAAAGTATCCAGATTCACATCAAGGAGAGCGCTGGGCGCCGGTTCGCCTTGGTGGTACAGCACCTGCTCCCCTAAACTAGCGAGCATGGCTAAGAACAAAGAAGAAAAAGTAAAGTCTCCTCGCTTTAAGGAATTTCGTGATGCCTATGCAATCACCAAGTCAGTTAAGCCTTGGATCGGATTCGCACTCCTCGCTATCGTCCTCGGTGGTGTTGTACTTGCTGAAATCATTGGAATTGCAACAGGACATCCCATCTATGCCGGAATCCTCGGACTTCTCTCTTCTGCTGTTATTGCCCTTGTAGTGTTTACTCGTATTGCAGGCTCTGCTGCTTACGCCTCGATCGAAGGCCAGATCGGTGCAGGCGCATCTGTATTGATGGCGATTCGCAAAGGTTGGACAACAACGCCAGCAGTTGCAGTCAACCGCAACCAAGATATGGTCCACCGCAGCGTTGGTCGCGCCGGAATTGTTCTCACAGGGGAAGGCGGATCGGCTGTACGACAGATGATTCAAGATGAGCGTAAGAAGTCAGAGCGCTTTGCCCCCGGTGCACCTATAACAGAGATCATCGTCGGTGATCAGCCTGGTCAAGTTCCTTTGAAGAAGTTGCAGAAGCACGTCACTAAACTTCCTAAAAAGTTATCTGCACATCAGATGCGCGAACTTCGCATGCGCCTTAAGGCTGTTGGTGGAATGTCATTGCCGATTCCTAAGGGACCTATGCCAAAGGGCGTAAAGGTTAAGTAATTTTTATCGTTGAATCAGAACGGTATTTGATAGTCGTTCGTTGATTCCGCGTCCATCCTCATCAAAGGTAATTGCGGTGATGATGATGACCATGAGTAAAGTGCGCACCAAAACTTGAAGTGGTCTTGCTGCCTGTCCATCGCTGAAACGGATGACCTTGAGCCCCACGATGCGATGACCAAATGAAGATCCTCCTAAGGTGACGAGAATCAGGTATTCGAGAGCCATCACCACCAGGACAGTGCCCCCAATTCCCCGACTGCGCTCAAGAAGCGTTCCATTGCCTGCCAAGAAGCCGAGGCTGACCGCGTAAGCGGCGAGCCAATCGATGGTAATTCCGAGGGCACGGCGTCCTTGGCTAATTCGTGGGTACATGAGCCCAGCCTAGATTATGTGAGACGGTAAGGCTCATTTGTTACATAGGCGTAACACGGGAAATAGCGGTTGTAACCCGCAAAGCCATAGGCTCTGCCACATAGAAAGGCTCAAAGTCGAGCTCTTTCGACTATGAGACTTATTGGGAGTCCTACATATGTTTAAGAACTCAAGCGATATCTTCGCCTACATCAAGAAGGAAGATGTCAAACTTATCGACGTCCGCTTCACAGACCTTCCTGGTATCCAGCACCACTTCAACGTTCCAGTTGAATCATTTGATGAAGCAGTCTTCACTGATGGTTTGATGTTCGACGGTTCATCTATCCGCGGATTCCAGTCAATCCACGAATCAGATATGAAGTTGCTGCCAGTACCAGAATCAGCATTTATCGATCCTTTCCGTGTTGAGAAGACTCTCGTTATCATCTTCTCGGTTCACAACCCAGGTGATAACTCACCTTACTCACGTGACCCGCGTGGCGTTGTTGCAAAGGCTGTTGATTACTTGAAGTCAACCGGAATTGCTGACCAAGCATTCTTCGCACCAGAGGCAGAGTTCTACATCTTCGATGCGATTCGCTTTAAGACCGATATCAACGAGGCTTACCACCATATCGACTCATACGAAGGTGCTTGGAACACAGGCATCGTTGCAGATCCGGATGGAACACCTAACCGCGGTTATCGCACACGTGTTAAGGGTGGTTACTTCCCTGTTTCACCAACAGATCAGTTCGCAGATCTTCGTGACGAAATGGTGATGGAGCTGGGTCGTGCAGGCCTTCAAGTTGAGCGTTCACACCACGAGGTTGGAACTGCTGGCCAGATGGAGATTAACTACAAGTTCACCGACATCCTTACTGCAGGCGACGAGTTGATGAAGTTTAAGTACATCATCCGCAACGTTGCATGGGAAGGCGGCAAGACAGCTACCTTTATGCCAAAGCCACTCTTTGGAGATAACGGCTCAGGTATGCACGTTCACCAGTCACTCTGGAAAGATGGCAAGCCACTCTTCTTCGAGGCAGGCACATATGGCGATCTCTCAGATATGGCACGCTGGTATATCGGTGGACTCTTGAAGCATGCACCATCACTTCTTGCATTCACTAACCCAACTGTTAACTCATACCGTCGTTTGGTGCCAGGCTACGAAGCTCCAGTAAACCTTGTTTACTCAGCACGTAACCGTTCAGCATGTATCCGTATCCCAATTACAGGATCATCACCAAAGGCAAAGCGCGTTGAGTTCCGTTGCCCGGATCCATCATCAAATCCATACCTCGCATTTGCAGCAATGCTCATGGCTGGTATCGATGGAATCATCAACAAGATCGAGCCACCTGCTCCAGTAGATAAGGATCTCTACGAGCTTGAGGGCGAAGAAGCAGCAGCTATTCCACAGGTTCCAGGATCACTTGATGCAGTTCTCGATTCACTCGAGAAGGACCACGAGTTCCTTACAAAGGGCGGAGTCTTCACTGAAGATCTCATCGCTACTTGGATCGAATGGAAGCGCAAGAATGAAGTTGATTATGTGCGCCTACGTCCGCACCCAGCTGAGTTCGAGCTCTACTACGACATCTAAGATGTTAGTAAAGAACCCCGGTGATTATTCGCCGGGGTTCTTTTCTTTGAGGTAAGTTCGCGTCATGAGCCAAGAACGCGAGAAGTTAAG
>NZ_JBJTMK010000011.1:0-4985 GCF_046070465.1 Candidatus Planktophila sp.
GCCACTTCTGAATATCGAATCGGACCAGTCGCATCGATGATTGCCCTTGGGGTATTTGGCAGTGGGTTTGCTTACCTATGGAACTTTAAGGTCATGCAGATTGCAGGCAGTGCAATCGCAAGTAGCGTCACCTATCTCACTCCGGTTGTTGCCGTAATTGTGGGCATCATATTTCTGGGAGAGACAATTACCTGGAACGAACCGGTAGGTGCGCTCGTTGTTCTCTTGGGTGCAGCTATCGCCCAAGAGAGAATTCGAATTACTCGACCTTAAGGTCTTGGTGTAGGTGATCGGTTTCAACAATGCCGGATGAGTACCGCTCTTCGTAGCGACCAATCTTCCAGACTGCTACCGAGACGATCCAAGCCAGCACGAATGAGGCGACAATCCAGTAGCCAATACCGCCGAGATTAATCGATGCAATCAGCGTAAATGGCTGGTAATTATCGATGCTTGTCTTATCTGCCAGAACTCCTACAAGCTGGATAGTGCCGATGACTAGAGCAACAAAGATTGAAAGGCCTGTTGTGGTGATGTTGTAGTAAATCTTGCGTAGCGGCGATGTAAAGGCCCATGAGTAAGCCTTCGTCATAAAGATTCCATCCAATGCATCCATCATCGACATTCCTGCCGCAAAGATAATTGGCAGCGCAATGATTGCTAGTGGGGGAAGAGTGCCGCCTACTGCACCGACTGCCGTGGTTGCAGATAGCGCTAACAGGGCTACTTCAGTTGCAGTATCAAATCCAAGACCGAAGAGAACTCCCACTGGATAGAGCTGCCATGAATGATCAAAGCCCTTCTTAAAGAAGCCGCGGAAGATGCGCTTCATAATTCCGCGCTCATTGAGAAGTTCGTTGAGGTGCTCATGCGAGAACTGGCCACTCTTGGCTTTCTTCCAAACTTTTAATACTCCAACCAGGATGACGAGGTTGAGAATTCCAACGAGATACAAGAAGAAGCCAGATACAGATGCACCGATAATCGCACCAGTCTCTGCATAGTTCTTCTGAAATTTAATTGCAGCCTTTGCAGCAAAAGCGATTGCGATTGAAAGGCTGAGAACAATCGTTGAATGACCAAGTGAGAAGAAGAGTCCGACACCCAGAGGCTTCTTGCCCTTTGCCAACATGATGCGAGTTGAATCATCAATCGCAGAGATATGGTCAGCATCGAATGCGTGGCGAAGACCGAATGAATATGCCAGTGCGCCCGCACCTGCATAAATCAGTGCCCCTTTGCCATCGACTAATGAGTGGTACTTGGGATCAGAGTTGTAATGGATAAAGAGGCCCCACCCAAGAATGTGGAGAAAGACAACTGTTCCGAGCACGCCAAAGAGGGCCGGTAGCTCTTCACGGCTAAATTTGAGGTGTTCTTTCAAGCTGGCCTTTTGGCTCATCGGGTCTCTCCACCACTAGTTGCAAATCGTTTGCAAGTAGAAGGGTACGGGGTGAGGGGATTTACTGCCACTTGAGGATGGTCATTACTGCGGAAATATCCACCTCCTGCCCATTGTTAGGTCTAGAGTGCGCGGAAATAGGTGAAGGAGGGTGCCAGGTGAGTAACGATGATCATGACAATGGCGATGAAATCCTGACTGAAGAGATGCTCTGGGACCGAATCCCCGAGGTCAGCGGCGAAGAGCGTGCTGATACCTACTACGAACTGAGCGCCCGCATCTTTGCTCGCGGCCAGTATGACGAGGCCTTGGCGCTCGCTGAGACTGCCCGCGATATCTACTCCGAACTTGGTACAGGTGCATCCAGCGAAGGTTTGGCACAGGCCTATTCAGCTATTGGATACAACCTCAATCAACTCAAGCGTATGGATGAAGCGGCAACAGCAATGTCCAAAGCGGTCGAGCTCCTACGCGAGAACAAATCTCCAATAGCGCTGGAACTCGCATGCACCTTGGGCGAGTGGTGGTACTCCTCTAAGAATTACGAAAAAGTCATCGAGATTATGTACGAGTGTGCGCAAGAGCATCTCGTTGATGGCAACAACATTAGCGCAGCAAATGACATGCACTTAATCGGATGCGCACAGCGCGAACTTAAGAATTACAACGAAGCAATTATCTGTTTTCAGGAAGCCCGCGCGACTTTTAAAGCAGAGAGAGAAGTTCTCCATGTTGCTCGCTGCGATCAGAAAATCGCATCGTGCTACAACGAACTCGGTGATGGCGAGAAGGCACTCGATGCTGCGCGCAAAGCGATGGATGTATTTGAAACAGCTCACGACCATCGCCGTGAAACTTTTGCGCTCTACGAATACGGTCGTGCAGAGATTCTCTTGGGCAAGCTACAAGATGGACTCTCAACGCTAGAGGGCGTTCTTAATATCACTGCCGAAGATGATTCAAAAGACTTCGAATTCCTCATCGAAATCGAATCTAAAATGGCAGTGGTCATGCGCCAATTGGGACGTATCGAAGAGGCAGATGAAGTCGAACGACGCCTAGCGTCGGTGCGTGAAGTCCTTGATTAACCAGGTCGCTCCCAAGTAGATCGAACCCAGCAGTGCACCAAGGGCTGCCAACCATAAGACAGGCTGCTGTGGACCACTTGCCCAAAGGGCACCGCCCCATATACCGGCGCCTAGTACTGCAAAATTCATGCCTGCTTGATAGATACCTTGCGCCCTTCCGCGATGGGCAGACTCACTCAATTGCGCAATCCACGCTTTACCAACGCCATCTGTAAGAGCTGGGAAGATTCCATAGATCATTAGCGCGATGAGAGCAATTGATTTACTTGTTGTTAATCCGAGAGTTGCATAAGCAACGGCAAAAGCGATAAGTCCAATGGCGTAAACAATTTGAGGTGAAAATTTATCTGCGAGATAACCACCTGGGAATGCAAAGATAGCGGTCACTAGGCTGTACATGGCATAGGCAATAACTACGCTAGTAACCGAGAATTTAAGATCGTAGAGACGCAGCAACAGGAGCGCATCTGGAATGTTCGTCAGTTGTATCACCACCAGAACCCCAATCGCCCTCTTCAAAGGAGCGGGAATGGGGGTGATGTCGCTTTCTGATTTTTCTTCTCTCTCACTTTTTTGTTTGATGATATTTTCGCGTACAAAGATAGTTAATATTGCGGAGAGAGCCGCTGGAAACAATGCCCACATTGCAACAACACGAACATCATTATTAAGGAGCGAAAGTCCTAAGAGCGCAATCAAAGGACCAATAACCGCTCCTACATTGTCGCCTGTTCTATGAAAGCCGAATGCCTTTCCAAGATCCTCTCGAGGCACGGAATCATGGATGAGTGCATCTCTCGGAGCGCTGCGCATCCCTTTTCCAATACGATCGGTAATTCGACCTAGGAATACCGTGCCCCATGTTGTTCCAAAAACAACGAGTGCCTTGCCGAAACCTGCAATGGAATAGCCAGCTATCACAAATGGCTTTCGCCCTATGGAATCACTCTTATTTCCTGAATATAACTTGGTAAATCCGGCGGCAGCTTCGGCTGCACCTTCTATAAGACCAAGTACAAAAGGTGCGGCGCTAATAGCCCCGGCGGTAACGATGTAAGGCAGGAGTGGGTAGAGAAGTTCACTAGCAGCATCTTGAGCCAGTGACACCAAGGTGAGAATGAGGAGATTTCGACTAAGCCACCGTTTCATAATCAGCTTTTTCGGGGTAGGTGTTGCAGCGCCCAGTGATACATCGCGATCGCTGCTGCTGCTGAAGCATTCATAGATCGCGTAGATCCATACTGCTCGATTGCATATAAGACTTGGCAGACTTCAATTGCCTCATCCGACATGCCAGCGCCTTCTTGACCGAAGAGCAGAACGCAACTTTCTGGAACATCAGAACCTTCAAGGTTACGAGAAGTTGGCACATTGTCGATTCCGATGATGGGCAGCGAATTATCGGTACACCATTGTGCAAAATCAGCA
This sequence comes from Candidatus Planktophila sp., assembly GCF_046070465.1. Taxonomy (GTDB): domain Bacteria; phylum Actinomycetota; class Actinomycetes; order Nanopelagicales; family Nanopelagicaceae; genus Planktophila. Next base: position 3,919 of record NZ_JBJTMK010000011.1, read on the forward strand.
ACAGTTGGGTGGTGCAAGACTGTCAGATAGCGATCTGTGACCATCGCACCGCGCTTGTTCCAATCGCGCTTTCCGATGATGTGGACAGCGCTTACATTGAATGCATTTGCGGTACGAACAACTGAACCAATATTCAAATCATGTTGCCAATTCTCGATTGCAATCTGCAACTTATGACGTTTTGTATTGAGGTCGGCGACGATTGCCGGGACGGTCCAGTACCGATAATGATCAAGGACATTGCGACGGTCACCATTGGCCAATAGTTCAGGGTCGTATTGCTCTCCAGTAGGCCATGGTTGCGGGTGAGGACCAACGCCTACGACCGGGAAGAATTCACCGGGACCAATCTCTGCCGGTGTCTTAATTTCCATGGTGGCACTCTAAACTAGTGCGCATGACGACAGTATTTAACATCGCACTCGGTATCCATATTCTCAGCATCCTCGGAATCCTTGGACTGCTCTTGGCTCAGGCTAATAAGAGCTCACGCAAGCTCAGCGCTGGTGTAATCCATGCTGGTCTGACAGCACTTGTTGCAGGCATCGTGATGGTCGGCCTCTTTTCACAAGCAAATCCTGATGAAACGCTTAATCACACCAAGATCGGCGTCAAAACTCTCGTTCTTGCAGGCATCCTCTTCCTTGGCTACAAGAATGTGAAGAAGGATTCCTTGAAAACTTCAGTCTGGGCAACAATGCTTGGGCTCACAGTTCTCAATATCGTTATTGCGGTCGGCGTAAAGTAATTTTGTTGCGCAGCAGAATCTCACTACTCGCTTACCTGCTTGCAGGTTTACTTAGCATTTCTCCAGTAAGTGCAACTGCGGCAGATTCTCTTGCGATCAACTCTGCATTCTCACAACTGACTTCAATACCAACGATGGCAGATCCATCGGTAATTGTTCTCGATGAGGTAACAGGCGAAGTCGTGTATGAATCAAATGCAAATTCTCCACGCAAGCCAGCTTCAGTAATTAAGTTGGTATCTGCAGCTGCTGCCTATACCTATCTCGCTGCGACAGATAGCTTCACTACTTCTCTCTGGAGTGGCGTTGATGGAAAGTC
>NZ_JBJTMK010000012.1:0-4401 GCF_046070465.1 Candidatus Planktophila sp.
CAATAGTCGTCGTGGTCAGATTCAGGCCATGGACGAGCGGTCAGGTGCCCGCGTTGTTAGGGCGCTAGTTCCATTGTCGGAGATGTTCGGTTATGTCGGCGATCTCCGCTCTAGAACACAAGGTCGCGCGAGCTACAGCATGGAATTCGATTCTTACGCTGAAGTTCCCGGCAATGTAATGAAGGAAATCGTTGCGAAGGTTCGCGGCGAATAATTCGTTAATCCCTAATAAAAAGCACAATCCCTAATAGCAAAGCATCCAATAACGAAAGAGGAAACAAATGGCAAAGGCGAAATTCGAGCGGTCAAAGCCGCACGTAAACATCGGCACCATCGGTCACATTGACCACGGTAAGACAACTCTTACTGCAGCAATCTCAAAGGTTTTGCACGACAAGTACCCTGATGTAAACCCATTCACACCTTTCGATCAGATCGATAAGGCTCCTGAAGAGCGTCAGCGCGGTATCACAATCTCTATCGCTCACATCGAGTACCAGACAGAGAAGCGTCACTACGCACACGTTGACTGCCCAGGTCACGCTGACTACATCAAGAACATGATCACAGGCGCTGCACAGATGGACGGAGCAATCCTCGTTGTTGCAGCTACAGACGGACCAATGCCACAGACAAAGGAGCACGTTCTCCTTGCACGTCAGGTTGGCGTTCCATCAATCGTTGTTGCACTTAACAAGTCAGACATGGTTGACGATGAGGAAATCCTTGAGCTCGTTGAGATGGAAGTTCGTGAACTTCTCTCTAAGTACGAGTTCCCAGGCGATGACACACCTATCGTCCGTATCTCAGCACTTAAGGCTCTTGAGGGAGATGCTCACTGGGCAGATCAGCTCATGAAGCTCATGGATGCTGTTGATACATTCATTCCACAGCCTGCTCGCGAAATCGACAAGCCATTCCTTATGCCAGTTGAAGACGTTTTCACAATCACAGGTCGTGGAACTGTTATCACAGGTCGTATCGAGCGCGGTATCGTCAAGGTTAACGAAGAAGTTGAAATCGTCGGTATCCGTCCGGATTCACAGAAGACAACTGTTACAGGCGTTGAAATGTTCCGTAAGCTCCTCGACGAAGGACAGGCTGGCGAGAACGTCGGACTTCTTCTCCGTGGAACAAAGCGTGAAGATGTTGAGCGTGGCCAGGTTGTTGTTAAGCCAGGTTCAATCACACCTCACACAGAGTTCGAAGCTTCTGCTTACATCCTTTCAAAGGATGAAGGAGGACGTCACACTCCATTCTTTAACAACTACCGTCCACAGTTCTACTTCCGTACAACTGACGTAACTGGTGTTGTAACACTTCCAGAAGGCACAGAAATGGTTATGCCTGGCGATAACACTGAGATGTCAGTAACTCTCATCCAGCCAATCGCTATGGAAGATGGTCTTCGCTTCGCTATCCGCGAAGGTGGCCGCACAGTAGGTGCTGGTCGCGTTACAAAGATCAAGAAGTAAGCAACTTACGTTGAAGTGGCGGCGGCCTTATAACCGCCGCCACTAAAACAAAGTTTGTGCAGTGAAGATTGAAAATTAAATTTACCGAAGCAGTACTAAAGAATTAGTAAAGAGGAGATTCACATGGCGGGACAAAAGATCCGCATTCGACTCAAGGCGTATGACCATGAGGTAATCGATTCATCAGCGAAGAAGATCGTTGAGACAGTCGAGCGCACAGGTGCAACCGTCGCGGGTCCAGTGCCGCTACCAACAGAGAAGAACACATATTGCGTGATTCGCTCTCCTCACAAGTACAAGGACAGCCGCGAGCACTTCGAGATGCGCACACATAAGCGCCTCATCGACATCATTGATCCAACACCTAAGACTGTTGATTCATTGATGCGCCTCGACTTGCCAGCTGGCGTCGACATCGAGATTAAGCTCTAAGGAAAGGACGAAAACTAATGGCACATACAGTTGTAACTCAGTCTTACGGTTCGTCCATCAAGGGCGTTCTTGGTAAGAAGCTTGGCATGACACAAATTTTTGATGCACAGAACAAGATGATCCCAGTAACTGTGGTCTCTGTAGATTCATGCATCGTTACCGGTCTTCGCACACCTGAGAAGGATGGCTACTCAGCTGTTCAGCTCGGTTTCGGCGCGATCGATCCAAAGAAGGTTCATAAGCCACAGGCTGGACAGTTTGCAAAGGCTGGCGTCACTCCTCGTCGCAGCATTGCAGAACTCCGCACACTTTCAGCAGCTGATTACACAATCGGCCAGGAAGTCGGCGCTACAACTTTCGCAGTTGGAGACATTGTTGATGCAACAGGTACTTCAACAGGTAAGGGAACTGCTGGTGTTATGAAGCGCCACGGATTCGGTGGTATTGGTGCATCTCACGGTGTTGACCGTAAGCACCGTATGCCCGGTTCAATCGGTGCATGTTCTACACCAGGTCGCGTTTTCAAGGGAATGCGCATGATGGGTCGTATGGGTAACGAGAAGATCACTACCCAAAACCTCATCGTCGCTGGCGTCGATGCAGAGCGCAACTTGCTTCTCATCAAGGGCGCAGTTCCAGGTACTGATGGAGGCCTTGTCTTCATCCGCTCAGCTGCGAAGAAGGCAGTTGTCGAGACAGTAAAGGCAGGTGCATAAGCCATGGCGCTTACACTCGAAGTCAAGAACGCAGAAGGTAAGAAGGTTGGATCAGTTGATCTGCCATCAGATATCTTCGACGCTCAGACAAATATTCCTCTGATTCACCAGGTTGTTACAGCGCAGCTCGCTGCAGCACGCCAGGGAACACAGAAGGCAAAGAACCGTGGTGAAACTTCTGGTTCAGGTAAGAAGCCTTTCAAGCAGAAGGGAACAGGTCGTGCTCGTCAGGGTTCTGTCCGTGCTCCTCTTCAGCGCGGTGGTGGTGCAGCACATGCAGTTCGTCCACGTGACTATGCACAGCGCACACCAAAGAAGATGATTGCAGCAGCACTCCGTGGAGTTCTCTCTGATCGTCAGCGCAATGATCGTCTTCACGTCCTTGATCAGATTGCAAACGCTCCTTCAACAAAGGCAGCGCTTTCAGCAGTTCGTCAATTCTCAGAGCGCAAGAACCTCTTGGTTGTTGTATCTCGCACAGAAGATCTCGCATGGCGTTCACTTCGCAATGCAGAGAACCTTCACCTCCTCGTTCCAGATCAGCTCAATGCATACGACATCTTGAAGAGCGATGACGTTGTCTTCTCAGAAGCAGCGATCAAAGATTTCCTCAAGATTAAGACGGCTGCAAAAACATCTGTGAAGTCTGTTAAGTCAGTCGCACGCGAAAGTGAGGTATCTGCATAATGAAGGATTACCGCGACATTTTGCTAGCACCAGTTGTCTCTGAGAAGAGCTACGGATTGCTAGATGAAAATAAGTACACATTCCTAGTTTCACCAGATGCAAATAAGACAGAGATCAAGATCGCTGTTGAAAAAGTCTTCGGTGTAAAGGTTGTCAGTGTTAACACACTCAACCGCCCAGGAAAGAACAAGCGCACACGTTTTGGTGATGGAAAGCGCAAAGACACAAAGCGAGCAATCGTTCATGTGGCCGCTGGCGACCGTATCGACATCTTCGGAGGACCTGTCTCCTAATTGGAGATAGGACCTTAAAGAGAGGAAACCATAAATGGCACTTCGCAAACTTAAGCCGACCACACCAGGTCAGCGTGGAGCATCTGTTTCAGATTTTGCAGAGATCACACGCTCAACTCCTGAAAAGTCACTCGTTCGCCCAATTCACTCAAAGGGTGGCCGTAACAATCAGGGTCGTGTAACTGTTCGCCACCAGGGTGGTGGACACAAGCGCGCTTACCGTCTCATTGACTTCGTGCGTAACGATAAGGATGGCGTCCCAGCAAAGGTCGCTCATATCGAATACGACCCAAACCGTTCAGCGAACATCGCTCTTCTTCACTATGCAGATGGAGAAAAGCGTTACATCATCGCTCCTGACAAGTTAGTTCAGGGTGCAACAGTTGAGAACGGTCCAAAGGCAGATATCAAGCCTGGCAATAACTTGCCACTTCGCAATATTCCAGTAGGTACAACAGTTCACGCAATTGAACTTCGTCCAGGTGGAGGAGCGAAGATCGCTCGTTCAGCTGGTGCATCAGTTCAGTTGGTTGCAAAGGATGGCCCATACGCACAACTTCGTATGCCATCTGGCGAAATTCGTAACGTTGATGTTCGTTGCCGCGCAACTGTTGGTGAAGTTGGAAACGCAGAACAAGCAAACATTAACTACGGAAAAGCTGGACGTAAGCGCTGGTTAGGTGTTCGTCCAACTACTCGTGGTGTTGTTATGAACCCAGTAGATCACCCACACGGTGGTGGTGAAGGTAAGACCTCTGGTGGACGTCACCCAGTGACTCCATGGGGTAAGCCTGAAGG
>NZ_JBJTMK010000013.1:0-24512 GCF_046070465.1 Candidatus Planktophila sp.
GAAGATCCATGGCAAGCATTTGCACGCACACACACCATTAACACTGTTGTGCCAGGCGTCGTGACAAAGCTCGTTCCATTCGGTGCATTCATCCGTGTTCACGAAGGAATTGAAGGACTTGTTCACATCTCAGAGCTCGCAGAGCGCCACGTTGAGATTCCAGAGCAGGTTGTTGCAGTAGATGACGAGCTCTTCGTCAAGATTATCGATATCGATCTAGAGCGTCGTCGCATCTCACTCTCATTGAAGCAAGCTAATGAAGGACAAGATGTTGAGGTCGAAGCATTCGATCCAACACAGTACGGAATGGCTGCTCGCTACGATGCAGATGGAAACTTCATCTACCCAGAAGGCTTTGATCCTGATTCACAGGAATGGAAGCCAGGATTTGAAGCACAGCGCGAAGAGTGGGAGCGTCAATACGCTGAAGCTCAGCAGCGCTTCCTTGCTCACAAGAAGCAGAAGGCTGAAGCGCAAGCAGCAGAGGCTGCAGCTACTCCAGCTGAATAATCTTCACGAAAAAAGCCCCTCGATTCGTTCGGGGGGCTTTTTCATTTTCTTAACATCGCCTAAAGCACAGAATTTCTCTTCAGTGAGTAGAGTTCCGTCTATGTTGATCGTGGGGCTTACTGGAGGAATCGGAGCTGGGAAGTCCACGGTGGCCAATATGTTCGCACAGCTGGGTGCGCTCGTGATTGATGCAGATCAGTTAGCAAGGGATGTGATTGAGCCAGGCAGGCCTGGGTTTGATGAGGTTGTCGCAGAGTTCTCCAGCAAAGTTGTGAAGAACGGCGAGATTGATCGCAAGAAATTGGGATCGATTGTTTTTAAGGATGCAGCCAAGCGGAAGAAGCTTGAAGCGATTATTCATCCCAGGGTTCAAGAAGCGCTAGCGCAAAAGATCAAGGCGCTCAGCCCGGGAGATGTTCTGGTCTATGAGATTCCGTTGCTCGTTGAAACAGGCGCTCAAGATAAATTTGATTACGTCATCACCGTTGAGGCAGATATTGAAAATCGTTTGGACCGATTGTTTGAGCGTGGCATGGACGAAGATGAAGCTGAACGTCGTATTGCAGCACAGGCATCACAAGAACAGCGTGAAGCCGTTGCTGATCGCATAATCATCAATGATGGCGATCGCGCAGAGCTTTTTGCTGAATGTGCACGAATCTGGGAGACCGAGCTCAATGCGCCCCGTCAGTGAGGTGCAGCGCAAAGTTGCGCCATTTCAAGTAATTTCCGAATATGTTCCCGCAGGTGATCAGCCGGCAGCGATTGAAGAGATAGCTCGCCGTATCAACGCAGGGGAGAAGGATGTTGTACTTCTCGGTGCAACCGGTACTGGTAAGTCTGCGACCACCGCCTGGTTGGTGGAGAAGTTACAGCGCCCTACCTTGGTCTTGGCGCCGAACAAAACTTTGGCAGCACAACTTGCCAATGAATTTAGAGAGTTACTGCCTAACAATGCAGTTGAGTACTTCGTCTCGTACTACGACTACTACCAGCCAGAGGCTTATGTGCCGCAGACAGACACCTTCATTGAGAAGGACTCCAGCGTCAATGATGAGGTAGAACGCTTGCGTCACTCAGCTACCAATTCATTGCTTACCCGTCGCGATGTGATTGTGGTTGCGACAGTGTCTTGTATCTATGGTCTTGGAACTCCGCAGGAGTACATCGATCGCATGATTCACCTCAAGGTCGGCGACGAGATCGAGCGCAACGCGTTACTTCGCCGATTCGTTGATGTTCAATACAAACGCAACGATGTTGCATTCGAACGTGGAACATTCCGTGTTCGTGGAGATACCGTTGAAATTATTCCGATGTATGAAGAGCTCGCTATTCGCATTGAGATGTTCGGTGATGAAATCGAGAAAATTACAACTCTCAATCCTCTGACCGGCGAAATCGTGCGCGATGAAGAAGAGATTTATATCTTCCCAGCGACCCACTATGCAGCAGGGCCAGAGACAATGAAACGCGCGATGAGCGATATCCAGGACGAGCTTCAGGTTCAGCTCAATGCCTTTACCAAGCAAGGCAAGCTCCTCGAAGAACAGCGCCTTCGTATGCGTACAACATTTGATCTAGAGATGATGGAACAACTTGGTTTCTGCTCTGGAATTGAAAATTATTCTCGTCATCTCGATGGGCGCGAACCAGGTTCTCCTCCGAACTGTTTGCTCGATTACTTCCCGGAAGACTTCCTCTGTGTCATCGATGAAAGCCACGTCACTGTTCCGCAGATCGGAGCGATGTTTGAAGGTGATGCTTCTCGAAAGCGCACCTTGGTTGAGCACGGATTCCGCCTTCCTAGCGCTCTCGATAACCGACCGCTGAAGTGGCCCGAGTTCCAAGAACGTGTTGGTCAGACTATTTACCTCTCTGCAACTCCAGGCAAGTACGAGATGGAGAAGGTGAAGGGTGATGTGGTTGAACAAGTAATTCGTCCAACAGGTTTGATTGATCCAAAGATTGTCATTAAGCCGATTAAGGGTCAGATCGATGATCTACTAGAAGAGATCAATATCCGCGCAGAGCGGAATGAACGCGTACTTGTGACAACTCTAACTAAGAAGATGTCGGAAGATCTGACGGATTATCTACAAGAGCGCGGGGTACGAGTTCGATATCTTCACTCAGAGGTAGACACACTTCGCCGGGTAGAACTTTTGCGTGAACTCCGCTCTGGAGATTACGACGTACTTATCGGAATCAACTTGCTCCGTGAAGGTCTCGACCTCCCAGAAGTATCACTTGTGGCAATTCTCGATGCAGATAAGGAAGGATTCCTTCGTTCTGCAACATCACTTATTCAGACAATCGGTCGTGCGGCTCGTAACGTTTCAGGTGAAGTACATATGTATGCCGATAACATCACCGCTTCGATGGAGAAGGCAATTGATGAGACCAATCGTCGCCGCGCCAAGCAGATTGCTTACAACCTCGAGAAGGGCGTCGACCCTCAACCTCTTCGAAAGAAGATTGCAGATATTACGGACATGATTGCTCGAGAGAGCGATGATACGGATGAGCTCATTGCTGGAATCAAGGGCGCAAAGGCATCGGTCCCATTTGTTGAGCGCGGAAAGGGTTCTATGGCGCGCCAAGAACTTGCCGCGTTGATAGGCTCCCTCACCGAGCAGATGCGTAGCGCTGCTGATGAGCTCGCATTCGAACTCGCAGGCCGCCTGCGTGATGAGATAAAAGAGCTCAAGCGTGAACTTCGATCTATGGATGAGGCAGGTCATTAAAGGTGAGCATTGAGAAGCTAGTAGTTCGTGGTGCTCGCGAGCATAACCTTAAGGATGTATCGCTCGAACTTCCTCGCGATGCTCTCATTGTCTTCACTGGACTTTCAGGTTCAGGTAAATCATCGCTCGCCTTCGACACAATCTTTGCCGAAGGTCAGCGTCGCTATGTGGAATCACTGTCGGCATATGCGCGTCAGTTCCTTGGACAGATGGATAAACCAGATGTTGATTTCATCGAAGGTCTCTCACCTGCTGTCTCTATCGATCAGAAATCCACCAACCGAAATCCACGCTCGACAGTCGGAACGATCACTGAGGTCTATGACTATCTCCGCCTGCTCTTTGCTCGTGCAGGTCGACCTCACTGTCCTAATTGCGGCAAGGCAGTCTCTCGACAATCTCCACAACAGATCGTTGATCAAATTCTTACAATGCCAGCAACGACAAAATTTCAGGTACTCGCCCCCGTTGTGCGTGAGCGTAAAGGTGAATTTGTAGATCTCTTTAGCGATCTCGTCACACAAGGCTATTCACGTGCTCGCGTTGATGGCGAAACAATCCAGCTATCTGAGCCGCCAAAACTCAAGAAGCAAGAGAAGCACACGATTGAAGTTGTCGTCGATCGCCTCACTGCAAAGGCGGAGAGTAAGTCACGACTGACAGATTCGATTGAAACCGCTCTCAAACTCGCAAGTGGTTTAGTCATCCTCGATTTCGTAGATGCAAAAGGCGATGAGAAAGAACGCACCTACAGCGAGCACCTTGCCTGCCACGATTGCAATCTCTCCTTTGAAGAGCTCGAACCGCGTTCGTTCTCATTTAACTCACCATTTGGCGCCTGTCCTGAATGCTCAGGTATCGGTACAAAGCTTGAGGTAGATGAAGACCTCATCATTCCTGATGATTCAATTTCTATAGAAGAAGGTGCGATTGCACCTTGGGCTGGCGGTCAATCTTCTGAATACTTCTTGCGATTACTTGAAGCGTTAGCAGGGGAGCTCAAATTTAAGCTCGATACCCCTTGGAAGAAGCTTCCGGCTAAAGCTAAAGAAGCTGTTATTAATGGCTTTGATTACGAAGTTCATGTGAAATATAAGAACCGTTATGGACGAGTACGTAATTACTCAACCGGTTTTGAAGGTGTGATTCCATTTATCCATCGTCGACACTCAGAGACTGATAGCGAATATAGCCGCGAAAAGTACGAGGCATATATGCGCGAAACGCCATGTCCTGCATGTAAAGGCGCGCGGCTAAAGCCTGAGGTTCTTGCTGTGACTATCGGTGGAAAATCAATCGCTGAAGTTTGTCTTCTCTCTATTGATGATTGTGCGACATTCCTTAAGGGCATCGAACTCAATGCACGTGAGGCTCAGATTGCAGAGCGTGTCATGAAGGAAGTGCATGCTCGCCTGGGCTTCTTGCTCGATGTTGGCCTTGATTACCTATCTCTGGACCGTCCTGCTGCAACCTTGTCGGGTGGCGAGGCTCAACGAATTCGCCTCGCAACGCAGATTGGTTCCGGCCTCGTAGGAGTTCTCTATGTTCTCGACGAACCAAGCATTGGCCTGCACCAGCGCGATAACCGTCGTCTAATTGACACTTTGACGCGTCTTCGCAACCTTGGCAATACCTTGATTGTGGTCGAACATGACGAAGAAACTATCCGCACCGCAGATTGGGTGGTAGATATCGGACCAGGCGCAGGTGAACACGGTGGTCATGTTGTCGTCTCTGGCTCTTACGAAGATTTGATCAACTCTAAAGAGTCAATCACTGGCGCATATCTCTCAGGTCGGAAATCAATTGAGATCCCATCAGAGCGTCGCCCAGTCAACCCTCAGCGCAAGCTCGTCGTAAAGGGCGCTAAGGAGAATAACCTGAAGGATGTTGAAGTTGAAATTCCTTTGGGCCTCTTTGTATCCGTTACCGGCGTTTCGGGTTCAGGAAAATCAACCCTCGTCAATGACATTCTCTATACAACTCTTGCCAACAAACTCAATGGCGCGCGTTTGGTGCCAGGCCGCCACCGCACTGTCACAGGTATCGACCAGCTCGACAAGGTAGTGCACGTCGATCAATCACCAATCGGTCGTACGCCGCGGTCTAACCCTGCAACCTATACAGGCGTCTTCGACAAGGTTCGTGCGCTCTTCGCTGAGACATCTGAGGCCAAAGTGCGTGGATATCAGCAGGGTCGCTTCTCTTTCAATGTTAAAGGTGGCCGCTGCGAGAACTGCTCGGGTGATGGAACCATCACAATTGAGATGAACTTCTTGCCTGATGTGTATGTTCCTTGCGAAGTCTGTCATGGCGCCCGTTACAACCGCGAAACACTTGAAGTGCATTACAAGGGCAAGACAATTGCTGAAGTTCTCGATATGCCTATTGAGATTGCATATGAATTCTTTGAATCTGTTCCTACTATTGCTCGCTACCTCAAGACTTTATGTGATGTCGGACTTGGCTACGTACGTCTCGGACAATCAGCGCCAACGCTTTCAGGAGGAGAAGCTCAGCGCGTCAAGCTCGCAACAGAACTTCAACGCCGTTCCACTGGTCGCACCATCTATGTTCTCGATGAACCAACGACGGGGCTTCACTTTGAAGATGTCAATAAGTTGTTAGGTGTTCTCAAGCGCTTAGTGGAAACCGGTAATACCGTTGTTGTTATCGAACATAACCTCGATGTCATTAAATCATCGGACTGGGTTATCGATATGGGGCCAGAAGGCGGATTCCGCGGTGGAACAGTTGTTGCCGAGGGAACACCTGAAGAAGTGGCGAAGGTCAAGGCCAGCTACACCGGCCAATTCCTTGCCGAAATTCTCGCCTCTCATGGTGCCGCGAAGAAAACCTCAGCTAAGAAGAAGTAGAGATGGCAGATCCCGCCAGCTATCGCCCCTCTGAGATTCCAGAGGAGCCAGGTGTTTATCGCTTCTATAACAAGAGCGACAAGGTCATCTATGTTGGCAAAGCGAAGAATCTGAAGAATCGTCTGAGTTCGTACTTTGGATCAAACCTTGCTCAGAAGACATATCGCATGGTGCACGAGGCTGTTCGAGTTGATTGGACCATCGTCAATACAGAGTTAGAGGCACTTGCGCTCGAATTCTCATGGATCAAGCAGTATCACCCGACGTATAACGTTCAATTTAAAGATGATAAGTCTTACCCGTATCTAGCTATCTCACTTGAGGATGAATTTCCGCGCATCTTTATTACCCGAAAAGAGAAGCGTTCCGGGCTGAAATACTTTGGGCCTTATACAAATGCTTGGGCGCTTAGAAATACCTATGAAGTTTTGCTCAAAGTTTTTCCAGTCCGTTCATGTAGCGCCGGCAATTTTCAGCGGGCTCAACGCTCTCATCGTCAATGTCTTTTAGGGGACATAGGTAAATGTGCAGCACCTTGCGTTGGATGGGTGACACCGCAAGAGCATAAAGAGATTGCCTACAAGCTAGAGGCCTTTATGGAAGCTGGGATGGAAGATCTTCTCCCAACCATGAAGGCAGAGATGGAGCTTGCATCACAACGTGAAGAATTTGAACGAGCTGCACGCATCCGAGACCAAATTGAATCATTTGAAAAAGCTCAGCGCTCTACCCAAGGAAATCTCTCCGATGATCTCGATGGGGACTTCATTGCAATCCATGAGGAAGGGCTACATGCCGCAGGTTCAATCTTTATCGTAAGACGTGGGTCTATCAAAGGCTCGCGTTCATGGATTGTTGATCAAGAGCGCACGCTTGAAGGCGATGATCAATATGCATCACTTCTCTTCTCTATCTATGGCGATGGCACCACTGAGATTCCATCTGTTATTCACATCAATGGTGAACCTGCAGATCGTGAAGCGCTAGGGGAGTGGCTCACCTCTGTGGCGGGACATAAGGTCACTATCAAGGTTCCACAACGTGGCGAGAAGGTTGAACTTCTCGAAACCGTCGAGCGCAATGCACATTACGCTCTAGTGCAGTTTATGAGTAAGCGTGCTACCGATGCCGCAGTTTCGGGGAAGGCACTCATCGAGCTGGAAGAGCAGCTTGAGCTACCACGCACTCCGCTTCGCATCGAGTGTTATGACATCTCTAATATTTCTGGCACTTCTGTTGTTGCATCGATGGTGGTCTTTGAAGACGGGCTTGCGAAGAAGAGTGAATACCGCCGTTTTGCGATTGATACCGAGACTGCCACCGATGACACACGTGCCATGCATCAGGTCATCACACGTCGCATGAAACGACTGCTTGCAGATCGCCAAGTAAATCGAAGTGAGATTGCAGAGACCGGTGGCAAGCTCTCCAAGTTTGCATATCCGCCTCAACTCATCGTTGTCGATGGTGGAGCGCCTCAAGTTGCAGCAGCACAGCGCGCACTCGATGAACTTGGAGTTACGGATATCGCTCTTGTGGGTCTTGCAAAACGTTTGGAGGAAGTCTGGCTGCCCAACTCATCTGACCCTCTGATTTTGCCGCGCACTAGCGAGGGCATGTACCTCTTGCAGCGCATTCGAGATGAAGCCCACCGATTTGCAATCACTTTCCATAGATCGAAACGTTCCAAGGTGATGCTTGAATCGCTCCTCGATGAAATTCCGCAATTGGGTGAATCACGACGCACGGCATTGCTTGATAGATTCGGTTCAGTCACAGCTATTCGTAAAGCTTCGCTTGCCGAACTAGAGTCCACGCCGGGTATCGGCGTAACTATCGCAGGAATAATCTTCTCCCACCTGCAGAAACTGAGCACGCCAGCAGTTGATATGCAGACCGGTGAGATCTATTCAGATTAGTTTCTTAGGTACTTGACCGATAGTGCAGAATGAAGCCATGACAAATAGAGAGCTCCTGATTCTTACCGGTATGTCAGGTGCAGGACGTTCTACAGTCGCACATGCCCTTGAAGATTTGGGATGGCACGTCGTCGATAACCTACCTCCGGCCCTACTTCCGGAGCTCGCATCTGAGATGTCAAAAACAGAATCAGTGGTCGCAGTTGTTGTCGATGTTCGTGGTGGAAAGTTCTTTGATGCACTTGCTAGCGCTCTGACAGAGTTAGGAAAGTCGAATATTAAGTATCGACTTCTCTTCTTGGATGCCAGTGATCAAGCTCTTGTTCAGCGCTTTGAATCCACTCGCCGCCCACACCCTCTGCAATCGAGCGATCGAATCGTTGACGGGATTGAGCGCGAACGCGCAAAGCTAGAGGATCTTCGTGCACAAGCCGATGTCGTCATTGATACCTCTAATCTCAACGTGCACCAACTAGAAAAGCGCACGGCAGAAATCTTTGCTGCAGGGATGGCGAAGGCACTACGTATCAACGTTCTCTCCTTTGGTTACAAATATGGAATCCCAGTTGATGCGGACCTCGTATTAGATTGCCGATTTATTCCTAATCCGCATTGGATCCCAGAACTTCGTCCACTCTCTGGCCTCGATAATGCGGTATACGACCACGTCCTTGCCACCGAAGGTGTTGCTGATTTCGTAAAGGCATACGTTGCAGTTGTTGAGAAGATGATTCCTGGCTACCTACAAGAGGGTAAAAAGTACGTCACAATCGCAATCGGCTGTACTGGCGGTAAACATCGTTCAGTTTCTATCGCACGAGAGATTGCACACCAACTCAATCGCGAACACGGAGATTTTGCAGTCTCTGCTCATGCAACACATCGCGATGTAGGCCGTGAATGACATCCTCTCCAAAAGTTGTTGCGCTAGGTGGCGGACATGGTCTTGCTGCAACGCTGACTGCACTTCGTTCCATCACCAGCGAAATCACGGCAGTAGTCACTGTTGCTGATAACGGTGGCTCCAGCGGTCGCTTACGAGAAGAATTTCCCATCATGCCGCCAGGTGATTTACGTATGGCGCTTGCTGCTCTGTGTGGTGATGACACGTGGGGTCGCGACTGGGCAGAGATCATGCAATATCGATTTACGAGCGATGGTCCACTCAACGGCCATGCCCTAGGAAATCTACTTCTGGCAGCGTTATGGGACCGCGACGAGGATGTTGTTGTCGGGCTAGATCGTGTAGGTGCACTTCTGAAAGTTGTTGGGCGTGTACTGCCAATGACTGCAGAGCCGCTTACGATTGAAGCAACATTTGAAAACAATGGGACCGTTGTAGAAGCTATTGGACAAGTTGCAGTAGCAACAACAGCCGGTCGTTTACAAGAATTGCGCATGAAGCCCGAAAATCCATCAACGCGAGCAGAGGTACTTGTAGCTCTTGCAGAAGCTGATTGGATCACGATGGGGCCAGGGTCTTGGTTCTCTAGCGTTCTTCCGCATTTACTAGTTCCATCGTTACGTAATGCGATTGCACAAGCACCAGCAAAGAAGATACTTCTACTCAATCTCGATTCACATGCAAGTGATGCAAAGGTGGGGGAGTACGCAGGTTATTCACCACGTGAACATTGTGAAATTCTTCGTCGCTATGCACCGGACCTTCACTTCGATCTCGTAGTCGCCGACCAGAATCTCGTAGGCCGACAAGAGCTTCAGGATTACTTAGCCAGCATCGGAACGAGCTACCTCGAGGCCGATTTACGCGATAAAGAGGTGACCATTCATCACGATGGGCAAAAATTAGCCTCAACTTTCGCTCACATAGCTCGAGAATTGCTGGTTTGATAGCCCCATGGCAATGACAGCTGCGGTCAAAGATGAACTCAGCCGACTCACGATTACGAAACCGTGTTGTCGGAAAGCTGAAGTTTCATCCCTTCTCCGTTTTGCCGGGGGACTCCATATTGCCTCTGGCAAAGTCGTTATTGAGGTTGAGCTCGATACCTCACAGTCTGCCCGTCGCCTCAAGAAAGATATCGCCGACATCTACGGCCATGATTCCGATCTCGCGGTCCTCTCTTCAAGTGGACTTCGAAAAGGTTCTCGATACGTTGTTCGCGTCATCGAAGCGGGTGAAGCACTCGCACGTCAGACTGGTCTAATTGATGCAAACGGTCGCCCGATTCGCGGATTACCTCCGCAAGTTGTTGCAGCAAATGTCTGCGATGCAGAAGCTGCCTGGCGCGGAGCATTTATCGCCCACGGTTCGTTAACTGAACCAGGACGTTCATCATCACTGGAAATCACCTGCCCGGGTCCAGAGGCAGCCCTCGCACTTGTCGGTGCTGCGCGCCGCCTCAATATTGCGGCAAAGGCTCGCGAAGTTCGCGGAGTCGATCGAGTTGTTATTCGCGATGGCGATGCAATTGGTTCATTACTCACTCGCCTTGGCGCACACGAGAGTGTGCTCGCATGGGAAGAACGGCGAATGCGCCGTGAAGTTCGTGCGACCGCAAACCGCCTTGCCAATTTTGATGATGCAAATCTTCGTCGCTCTGCACGTGCAGCAGTTGCAGCCGCTGCTCGAGTTCAACGAGCTATGGAGATTCTCGGCCCCACCATTCCCGATCACCTCAAAGAGGCTGGCGAACTTCGCATCGCTCATGGTCAGGCCTCACTCGAGGAGCTCGGCTCACTCGCATCTCCTCCCATGACCAAAGATGCAATCGCAGGTCGCATCCGACGCCTGCTTGCCATGGCAGATAAGCGCGCTGCTGAGCTTGGAATTCCTGATACTGAGGCGGGTCTCTCACCTGATCTCCTCGGCGAGTAACCGCCTCTCACGCTCACGGCTGGTATCCTTACGCTAAGTCCCAACGTTGTGGCGCAAGTAAAGCCACCTATTTAGATCTGGGCTTACGTTGAGAAATTCTCACCTGAAATCGAACGAGGTTTAATTATGATTAATGTCGGAATCAACGGTTTTGGCCGCATTGGACGTAACTTCTTCCGTGCAGCGCTCACCAACCCCAATATCAATATCGTCGGAATCAACGACCTTACAGATAATGCAACTCTTGCTCACCTTTTAAAGTATGACTCAATCCTCGGTCGCCTAGGACTTGAGGTATCACACACAGAAGACACCATCACAGTTGGTGGAAAGACCATCAAGGTATTCGCAGACCGCGATCCAGCAAACCTTCCATGGGCTTCAGTCGGTGCAGATATCGTCATCGAATCAACAGGTCACTTTACAAAGGCTGCTGATGCTAAGAAGCACATCGCAGCTGGCGCGAAGAAGGTCATCATCTCTGCACCTGCAACAGATGAAGACATCACAGTCGTCATGGGCGTTAACCACGAAAACTACGACCCAGCTAACCACCATGTGATCTCAAACGCTTCATGTACAACAAACTGCCTCGCTCCAATGGCAAAGGTTTTGGATGAAGAGTTCGGAATCGTCCGCGGTTTGATGACAACAATCCATGCTTACACAAACGATCAGGTCATCCTTGACTTCCCACACAAGGACCTTCGTCGCGCACGTGCAGCTGCAACCAACATCATCCCTAGCTCAACTGGTGCTGCAAAGGCGATTTCACTCGTACTTCCACAGCTCAAGGGCAAGCTCGATGGTTTTGCAATGCGCGTTCCAGTTCCAACAGGTTCAGCTACAGACCTCACAGTCGAGCTTGCTAAGGAAGCAACTGCAGAGCAGATCAATGCAGCAATGAAGAAGGCTGCGGAAGGTTCACTCAAGGGCTTCCTCTCATATACAGAAGATCCCATCGTTTCATCAGATATCGTGACAGATCCTTCATCATGTATCTTCGATGCTCAGCTCACTAAGGCGATCGGAACAACAGTGAAGGTTGTTGGTTGGTACGACAACGAGTGGGGATACTCAAACCGCCTCGTTGACCTCGTTGGCTATGTAGGAAAGAGCCTCTAATTTAAATGACTACTTTGAACGACTTAGATGTGCAGGGTAAGCGCGTATTCCTCCGTTGTGATCTCAACGTTCCTTTAAAGGAAGGCAAGATCACAGATGATGGGCGCATTCGCGCTTCACTTCCAACAATTAATACTCTCCTTTCCAAGGGGGCATCGATTGTTATCGCTGCACATCTAGGTCGTCCGAAGGGTGAGGCAAAGCCAGAGCTCTCACTCGCACCCATTGCAGTTCGCCTTTCAGAACTACTTGGCAAGCCGGTCAAGTTCGCAGGCGCAATCACCGGAGACGATGTGACTTCAGCTGCATCGACACTCGCAGCAGGAGAAATTCTTCTCCTTGAAAATATTCGTTTTAGCGCAGCAGAGACTTCGAAGGATGATTCAGAGCGCGCAGCTTTCGCGGCAGAGCTGGCAGAGCTTGCTGATGCATATGTTGGTGACGGTTTCGGCGCAGTACACCGCAAACATGCATCAGTATTTGATCTTCCAAAGCTCCTACCGCATGCAGCAGGAACGCTCGTTGCAGCAGAAGTTGAGGTTCTCAAAAAGCTCACCACAAATCCAGCTCGTCCTTATGGCGTCGTTCTGGGTGGAGCAAAGGTTTCCGACAAGCTTGGTGTTATCTCTAACTTGCTCGGCAAGGTAGATGTCATGGCAATCGGCGGGGGAATGGTCTTTACCTTCCTTGCCGCGCAAGGCAAAGAAATTGGCAAGTCGCTTGTTGAAGCAGAGATGCTCGATACTGTGCGCGGCCTCATTCAGGAAGCAGAAAAAAAGGGCGTTCGCTTAGTTCTTCCCACAGATATCGTTGTAGCTCCAGCATTTGCTGCGGATTCACCAGCAACGATTGTCGCAGCCGATGCGATTCCGGCAGATCAGATGGGTCTTGATATCGGACCAGATTCAGCTGCTGTATTTGCCGCTGCCATTCGCGAATGTAAGACGGTCTTCTGGAATGGCCCAATGGGCGTCTTTGAATTTGCAGCATTTGCTAACGGAACAAAAGTGGTGGCACAGGCACTAACAGAAGTTTCAGGAATCTCAGTTGTCGGTGGTGGCGATTCTGCTGCAGCAGTACGCGCACTCGGTTTCAAAGATGATCAGTTCGGTTACATATCGACGGGTGGCGGAGCATCACTGGAGTACCTCGAAGGCAAGGAACTCCCTGGCCTCAAGGCTCTCGATCTCTAATTTTTCAACACAACATAACAAGGGATATAAATATGCGTAAGCCATTGATGGCCGGTAACTGGAAGATGAACCTCAATCACCTCGAGGCGATTGCCGTTGCACAGAAGCTTGTCTACTCACTCACTGATGCCGATTATGATGCAGTCGATGTCGCAGTAATCCCACCATTTACAGATATTCGCTCGATTCAGACAATGGTCGATGGAGATCGCCTTCGCCTTCAGTACGGCGCACAGGATCTCTCACCAGAGGCTTCAGGTGCTTTTACTGGAGATATCTCAGGTTCAATGCTCTCAAAGCTTGGCTGCACATTTGTCGTCATTGGCCACTCGGAGCGCCGGGCAATCCATCATGAAGATGATGCGCTTATCAACCGCAAAATTAAGGCTGCGCTTGCTAATGACTTGACTCCAATTTTCTGCGTTGGCGAAGAACTCGCCATCCGTGAATCAGGAACTCATGTCTCGCACGTAATCCGCCAGGTGCGTGCTGGTCTTGAAGGGTTCACTAAGCCCGAGCTCAAGAAGATTGTGATTGCGTACGAGCCAGTCTGGGCGATTGGTACCGGCAAGACCGCTACTCCTGAAGATGCACAAGAAGTCTGTGCTGCTATCCGCGAAGAGATTGAACAGATCGGTTCATCTGAGATTGCGTCCAACATGCGCATTCTCTACGGCGGTTCAGTGAAGTCATCTAATATCGTCGAGATCATGAAGCAGACTGACGTCGATGGCGCTCTTATCGGTGGCGCGAGCCTCGATCCTGAGGAATTGGCGAAAATTGCCAAGTTCTACGCAGTGGCCGAGTAATCCCGTTTGCCCTTTATTCGCTATCCTTACCCTCTAGTGACATCCGCTCAATAAGGAGTTTTTCGTGGCTTTAGCACTCTCAATCTTTCTTGTGATCACAAGCGTCTTGATGATCCTTCTCGTCCTCCTGCATAAGGGCAAGGGCTCAGGGCTCTCAGACCTTTTCGGTGGCGGAATCTCCTCTAACTACGGCGGGTCTTCAGTTGTAGAGCGTAACCTCGATCGCATCACAATCGTGGTCGGTGGCCTCTGGTTCGCAGGCGTTGTTGGCCTCTCACTCGTTTTGAAGGGTTAATTCATGGCAAGTGCAATTCGCGGAAGTCGTGTTGGCGCCGGCCCAATGGGCGAGGCAGAGCGCGGCGATCAGATCGAGCGCGCAACAGTTTCATACTGGTGTGCAAATGATCATGAAGTACGTCCATCATTTGCTGTAGAAGAGACTGTTGAAATTCCGGCACAGTGGGACTGCCCAAAGTGTGGCCTTCCAGCAGGTCGCGACCGCAACAATCCACCCAGTGCAGTAGTCAATGTGCCTTACAAGACTCACCTTGCATATGTAAAGGAACGTCGTTCGGATGCAGAGGGTGCAAAGATTCTAGAAGATGCCCTGCGCAAACTTCGCGGAGATGACATCGAATAGTCGACCCGACTACAAAGCTCGAGCAGCTGCAAGAATTTCCTCAATACCCGCACTGCGGTTCTTCAGATGAAGACGCAGGAGCGGGTATTGACGTTTTGCGAGTGCCTTTCCGTCACCGAGGCCTTGCGCCGCAAGGAGTGTGGCAAAGGTGAAATCACGACCCGGAATCTCAAAATCACAATCCACCTCACCAGTGATCTGAATGAAAGTTCCATTGGGCTGTCCTGCTTTGTGGAATTGTCCAGTGGAGTGCATAAAGCGCGGACCCCAGCCAAATGATGTTGGCTTTCCTGATGCCGAAGCAATAAGAGCTCGAAGTTCCTCAAGTGCAACATCATCTTTGCGATCTAGGTAGGCCATGATTGAGATATAGCCTCCATCATGAACAGTTGAAATGATTTCTCGCAGCGAATCTATAATTGAATTTCCTGCACCGAAAATTTCTACATCACCTTCAGTTGCTTCAGGTATCAAGTGGGGGACTGTAGTCGCACCGGTAGACCTCCACTCGTTCAAGAGCGCGAGCGTCTGCTCTTTTGCCTCTGTGACGTTCGGCTGATTAAAAGGATCGATTTCAAGCGTTGCACCCAAGAGAGCAGTGACCCATTCCCAGAAAATGAAGTGTGCACCAAGCGGTGCAATAACATTGAGATCAGCTCCTGCCTCGGAGAATGCCACTGTAAATGGATTGCCAACTTCAGCAGCGCTGACTGATTCTGCAACGATAGGAAGGCGACCCTTGCCATCCTTGCCCGTGGATTCTGCGATGAGCTGTTCGATCCAATCGGAGATACCAGGCACATCAGATCCATGATCGGTAAAACCGATGTATTGACCGGCGATTTCGCTCAAGAGATATGCGACATCGAGAATGACCTCGTCAAATGCGAGGAAGTGACTTTTGGCAGTAGATGCGTCTGTTAGCACAGTCCACATATCAATTCCTGCAAGAACTGCAGGTACAACGCCAAAAGCACTCAGTGCGCTGAAGCGTCCGCCCACATTCGGATCAGCGTTGACGACAGTGAATCCTGCCGCACGAGTTTCAATATCGAGAGGTGATCCAGGGTCAGTCACGAAGACAATGTGCTGCGTGACATCAAGCCCAGCATCGGCGACCTTCTTCTGGAAGAGGGCGCGCTGGGAAGATGTCTCAATCGTTGAACCCGACTTTGAGCTAACGACGAAGATAGTCTTTGATAAATCGCCATTTAAGGCATGTGCGATGTAGTTGGGATCTGTCGAATCCACCACGATGATTTCGCGCTTATAAGTTTTAGATAGCACTTCTGGGGCAAGTGATGAACCGCCCATGCCGCAGAGAACTACTCGTGACTTATCTACAAACTGTGCAGCTACTGCACTCACTTCATCCCGTAGAGCTTGTGTCGTTTCCGGAAGATCCACCCAGTTAAGGCGGATTGCAGCTTCCTCTGCCGCATCCGGTCCCCAGGTGTTGGGATCCTTCGCTGCAATTTTCTTATGAACATCACGAAGATACTGGTATCGCGTCGACGTGCGATCGACTCTTGAAAGGGATGCACCAGAGACTTTGATAGTCACAACCGACTCCTTTACTTGAGAGCTGATTCGATATCGCCAACGATGCGCTCGACGGTAAATCCAAACTCAGTAAAGAGCTTTGATGCACCTGCTGATGCTCCGAAGTGATCGATAGAGATAATCACACCTGAATCGCCAACGTATTCGCGCCAACCTTGGGAGATTCCGGCTTCAATACTTGCTCGCACCTTTGCCGAAGTTGGAATAACGCTCTGACGATAGGAGAGTGGCTGCTCGTTAAACCACTCGAGACATGGAGCGCTGACTACACGAGTCGAGATTCCCTTCGCCTCCAATGCAATTTGAGAATCAAGCGCGAGAGCGACTTCAGAACCAGTTGCAATGATGACCACATCTGGCTGAGCTGATGCTTCCTTAAGAATGTATGCACCCTTATCAACGCCAGCTGCTGCGCCATGGGTAGAGCGATCTACCGTGCGCAAATTTTGGCGTGAGAGGAAGAGACCGGCAGGCTTCTTGCGAACCAATACTGACTTCCATGCCTCACGGACTTCGTTGCCATCTGCTGGGCGGATGACTGCAAAGTTAGGGATCGCGCGCATCGCGGCTAGGTGCTCGATTGGCTGGTGAGTTGGTCCATCTTCACCAAGTCCGATTGAATCGTGAGTCCAGACAAATGTTGTAGGAATATCCATCAACGCAGCAAGGCGTGCTGTCGGACGCATGTAATCGCTAAAGACTGCGAAAGTTCCACCAAATGTACGAGTAAGGCCGTGCAGGGTAATTCCATTGAGAATAGAACCCATCGCATGCTCGCGAATTCCGAAGTGAATAATGCGACCATATGGATCTGCATCTTTCATCGCGCTCGATGCAGGAAGGAATGACTTCCCGCCTTCGATTGTGGTGTTGTTAGATTCGGCTAGATCAGCTGAGCCACCCCAAAACTCTGGGAGCGCCTTTGCGATGGCATTGATGACATGACCAGAGGCTGCGCGAGTAGCTATATCTTTACCCACTTCGAACTCTGGAAGCTGCGCATCCCAACCTGCCGGGAGCTCACGCTTTACCAGACGCTCGAGAAGAGCTTCCTTTTCTGCGTGAGCTGATTTCCATTCTTCAAATTTTCTATTCCATTCAGCATGAGCTGCAGCGCCACGATCTTTAACAGAACGTACATGTGCCAGTACATCTGCAGGCATTTCAAATTTCTCTTCCGGATTGAGACCGAGCTCGATTTTTGTCGCGGCGATTTCTTCATCGCCGAGTGCGGAGCCGTGTGACTTAGCTGTTCCGCGAAGCTTTGGCGCTGGCCACGCAATCACAGAGTGCATGCGAATCAAAGAAGGCTTGTTGCGCTCTGCCTTTGCCGCAACAATCGCAGAATCAAGTGCGACCAAATCGATATTTCCATCAGCAAGTGCTGCAACCTCCTGAACATGCCATCCATAAGCTCGGTAACGCGCAGCGACATCTTCGGTAAATGAAACATGAGTGTCACCTTCGATAGAGATACGGTTGTCGTCATAAATCATGTTGAGGTTGCCAAGTGCTTGCGTACCGGCAAGCGAGGATGCTTCAGCGCTCACGCCTTCTTGAAGGTCTCCATCAGAGCAGAGAACCCAAATATCGTGGTCGAAGATTGATGCGCCTTCAGCTGCTGTTGGATCGAGCAATCCACGCTCATATCGAGCTGCCATCGCCATTCCTACCGCTGTTGCAACGCCTGCTCCGAGCGGACCAGTCGTAGTTTCAACTCCTGCAGTGTGACCGAACTCAGGATGTCCTGGTGTGAGCGAAGCCCAGGTACGGAAGGACTGCATATCTTCCATCTCAAGACCATAACCGCTGAAGAAGAGTTGTGTGTAGAGGGTTAATGATGAGTGACCGCATGAGAGAACGAAGCGATCGCGACCGAGCCACTGGGGGTCAGATGGGTCATGGCGAAGGTGGCGCTGAAATAAGTTGTAAGCAACAGGCGCAAGTGTCATTGCTGTACCAGGATGGCCGTTACCAACCTTTTGTACAGCGTCCATAGCTAGAGCGCGTGCATATGCAACTGCGCGATCATCGAGCTCTGTCCATCCGGTCATTGTCGCCATTTTTTCTCCTGTGTTGATTAAGTGAAGCTATAGAACTGTGTTAGTCGAACTCGCCACGCTGCGATCCAAAGTATTGAAGAGCCAAGTAAGTGAAGAACCACAAGTCCTTCCGGTACCCCTAGTAAGTACTGGGCATAACCGATAACCCCTTGAGCGAGAGCTATTGCTAAGAATATTGAGAGATATCGTTGAGTATCACCGGTAAATGTATCGAATCGCTTGTAGATTCCGGTGATAGTGAGAAGAACGAGAGCGACTACTAGAAAGCCGTGAATAGTTGCAACAGTTTCGACTGCAACATCTAAACGTGGTGTTTCAGAATCTCCCGCATGTGGTCCAGCACCGGTTACTAAAGTGCCGGCAGCGATCACTATAAAAGTCAGCAGGGTGTGTGCGGTGATAAATCTCGAGCGAAGTGGTTGTGCAATTCGAACAGCTTCGCTTCGAATCAATAATGTGTGCGCGGCCGCAATGAGAATGATTGAGAGGATGAAGTGCGAAGCTACAGAGAAAGGATTGAGCTTTGTCAGAACTGTGATGCCGCCCAAAATCGCTTGCCCAAAAATTCCCGCTATCTGCGAAATCGAGAGCAATCGAAGATCGCGACGGCCGCTCTTGATCACTATGACAACCATCGCAACGGCGGCGGCGAACAATAGAAAAGTGAGAAGTCGATTTCCGAATTCGATCCATGCATGAAGTGCACCTTCTGCCTGCCCTGCGACCGGGGTATAAGAATCGGCGGTGCACTCAGGCCAGGTAGGGCATCCAAGTCCAGAACCTGTGACCCGAACGGCACCACCGGTGAGGACTAAGAGTGCTTGAAGAGCTAAGAGGAGGCGAGCTACCGGCGTAAGGAGTCGGGTAGCTGACATATAGCAAGCCTACCGAGGGTGGGCCGTGCGAGCGTGCCAAGTGGCGGGGTGGCGGCAATTACGACACAATACTGTTGTGAAAATCGACGAGGTCAGCACCCGCAATGCGGTGGTCCGCTCGGTTCTCGAAAATGGGCCATCTACCGCTGTAGTCATCGGGGAGCGTCTGGGATTGACTCCAGCCGGCGTACGTCGCCACCTCGACCACCTGATAGCGGACGGAATCCTGGAGGCCCGCGAACCTCATAGCGCCTTATCGCGTGGGCGTGGCCGTCCATCCAAAGTCTTTGTCATGACGGATGCGGGTCGCGAAAAGTTTGAACACTCATATGACGATCTCGCAGTTGCGGCACTGAAATTTATTACCGCACAATCTGGACCACATCTCGTCAGTCTCTTTGCACGTTTTCGTGCCGATGAGATGGGACGTCGAGCAGAACCAACGCTTGCTCAGAGCAAAAACCTCAGCGCAGGCCTTGCTGAATTTCTCAATCAAGAAGGCTATGCAACAACGGTCGCAGCTCGCGAACTCGGTGAAGAGCTCTGCCAACATCACTGCCCGATTGCACATGTTGCTGCTGAGTTCCCTCAGCTCTGCGAAGCAGAGACCGAACTCTTTTCAAAGGTACTCGGAACTCATGTTCAGCGACTAGCAACGATTGCGCATGGCGATGGAGTCTGCACAACTTTTATACCAAAGATTTCAGCTCACAAAAATTCGGAGAAGAAAACCCTAACGTCTGGAAAGGCGCGCTCATGACAACTGCACACCCAGAACTAGAAGGACTCGGCAATTACGAGTACGGATGGTCCGACGGAAACGATGCTGGTACCAACGCAAAACGTGGTCTCAATGAAGATGTCGTTCGCGATATCAGCGCAAAGAAGTCAGAGCCACAATGGATGCTCGATCTTCGCCTTAAAGGTTTAGCTCTCTTCGACAAGAAGCCGATGCCATCATGGGGATCAGATCTCTCAGGCATTTTCTTTGACACCATTAAGTACTTCGTACGTTCAACTGAGAAGCAAGCTGCGACCTGGGATGACCTTCCTGAAGAAATCAAGAACACATACGATCGTCTCGGTATTCCAGAGGCAGAGAAGCAGCGCTTGGTTTCAGGAGTTGCAGCACAGTACGAGTCAGAAGTTGTCTATCACTCCATTCGTGAAGACCTTGAAAAACAGGGCGTAATCTTCCTTGATACAGATAGCGGTCTCAAGCAGTACCCAGAGCTCTTCAAAGAGTACTTCGGAACAGTTATCCCAGTAGGAGATAACAAGTTTGCAGCGCTCAATACATCTGTATGGTCTGGTGGTTCATTTATCTACGTACCAAAGGGAGTCCACGTTGATATTCCTTTACAGGCGTACTTCCGCATTAATACAGAGAACATGGGTCAGTTCGAACGTACCTTGATCATCGCTGATGAGGATTCATATATTCACTACGTTGAAGGTTGTACTGCGCCTATCTACAAATCTGACTCATTGCACTCAGCTGTAGTAGAGATCATCGTTAAGAAGGGTGCACGCGTTCGTTACACCACAATTCAAAACTGGTCTAACAACGTATATAACCTCGTCACAAAGCGCGCAGTCTGCGAAGAAGGCGCAACGATGGAATGGGTCGATGGAAACATCGGATCCAAGGTAACTATGAAGTATCCAGCTGTCATGTTGATGGGTCCTCATGCAAAAGGTGAGACGCTTTCACTTGCTTTTGCAGGTCCTGGCCAGCACCAAGATTCAGGCGCGAAGATGGTTCACGCCGCTCCGTACACATCATCATCTGTAATCTCTAAATCAGTAGCACGCGGTGGAGGACGTACTTCATATCGTGGTCTTGTTCAGATTAACGAAGGCGCTCATCACTCAGCATCAACTGTGAAATGTGATGCGCTCCTTGTAGACACGATCTCTCGCTCCGATACATATCCATATGTAGATATTCGTGAAGATGACGTCTCAATGGGTCACGAGGCAACAGTGTCCAAAATCTCTGATGATCAGCTCTTCTACTTGATGTCACGTGGACTTAATGAAGATGAAGCGATGGCGATGATTGTGCGTGGATTTATCGAACCTATCGCTCGCGAACTTCCCATGGAGTACGCCCTCGAACTCAATCGGTTGATTGAACTTCAGATGGAAGGGGCTGTCGGTTAATGTCAACGCTTCAATCTAACCTCTTAGAAAGCCACACACCAACAGGCCGGGAAGAGGCATGGCGTTTTACGCCCCTCAAGCGTCTTGCTGGTCTCCATGATGGAAGTGCAAAACCTTCGGATCGCCAGTCTCTAACTCTCAATGGCATCGCATCACCTGGAGTCTCATTCACTCGTTCAACTATCACAACTGCATCAGTAAGTGAGGATGCAGTTGTTAATCGAGTTCGTAACCACACCTCTGATGGAGCAATTCTCGCCATTGAGAAGAACACAGTTGTAGAAAATCCAATCATCCTCAATCGTTGTTGCGGGGGAGTAGATACTGCGGAGTTCTCACGTGTTCAGATCCGTCTTGCAGAACACGCTCAGGCAACCATCATCCTTGAAAATACTGGCGATTCTCTTCTTGCAGAAGATCTTGAGATAGTTCTCGCTCCAGGATCTGATCTGACTTTCATATCATTGCAAGAGTGGGGATCAAAGACTGTCTATGCAGCTACTCACTCTGCAATTATCGATCGTGATGCTTCACTCAAAGCTATCCATGTCACAGTGGGTGGAGATGTTGTTCGCTTGTTGCCAAAGGTTGAATTTGTTGGGCCTGGCGCGTCCGCTGACTTGCAAGGCGTCTACTTCGCAACAGAAGGACAGTTCTTCGAGCACCGTATGCATGTTGACCATGCAGTTCCCCATGCAAAGTCGAACGTTAACTACAAAGGTGCGCTTGCCGGCAAGGATGCTCACACCGTATGGATTGGCGATGTCTATATCCGTGCTGCTGCAGAGGGCACAGATACTTATGAGCTCAACCGCAACTTGCTTCTCACAGATGGAGCGCGAGCAGATTCCGTTCCAAACCTCGAGATTGAAACGGGAGAAATCGTTGGTGCAGGTCACGCATCAACAACAGGTCGTTTCGACGATGAGCAACTCTTCTACTTGATGTCTCGCGGTATCCAAGAGGCAGATGCGCGTCGCCTTGTTGTGCGTGGATTCTTCAACGAAGTGATCTCACTGATAGGGAATGAGGAAATTCAAGAGCGCCTCATGACTCGCATCGATGGCGAGCTTGAAAGAGCAGGTAAGTAATGTCTGATCTCTCTTTTGCAACATTAGTTCCGGGTAAGCCTGTACGTATCGAAAAAGATGGTGAAGCAATCTGCGTTGCTCGTATTGGCGATGAAGTTTTCGCCATCGGAGATACCTGCAGTCACTCTGATGCATCTCTTGCAGAGGGTGACATCACTGATTACAAGATTGAGTGTTGGCTTCACGGAGCAGAGTTTGATCTCCGCTCTGGTGAGGCACTGACACCGCCCGCTGTTATGCCAGTAAAGAAATATTCAGTACGCGTTGACGGAGACTCCGTCACGATTGAGAAGTAATGGAGTCCGCAATGAGCACACTTGAAATTCGTGGTTTAAAAGTAACTGTTGATACAGAACAGGGCGTGAAGGAGATTCTTAAGGGAGTCGATCTCACAATCAAGTCTGGTGAAACTCATGCAATCATGGGACCAAACGGTTCTGGAAAATCAACGCTTGCATACTCGATCGCAGGTCATCCTAAGTACACCATCACAGGCGGAACAGTGACTCTCGATGGCGCAGATGTCCTTGAGATGTCAGTTGATGAACGCGCAAAGGCTGGTCTCTTCCTGGCAATGCAGTATCCGGTTGAAGTCCCTGGTGTTTCTGTCTCCAACTTCTTACGCACAGCTGCAACAGCTCTCCGCGGTGAAGCCCCAAAGCTTCGCGAGTGGGTTGGTGAAGTAAAGTCTGCGATGGAAGGCCTCAAGATGGATCCTTCCTTTGCACAGCGCAATGTCAACGAAGGTTTCTCTGGTGGTGAGAAGAAGCGCCATGAAATCATGCAGCTGGAGCTCCTCAAGCCTAAGTTTGCGATTCTCGACGAGACTGACTCGGGTCTCGATGTTGATGCTCTCCGCATCGTTTCAGAAGGCGTTGTTCGCGCCAAGGAAGCTAATAATCTCGGCGTTCTTCTCATCACTCACTACACACGCATCTTGCGTTATATCCAGCCAGATTTCGTACATGTATTTGCGGCAGGAAAAGTTGTTGAGCAAGGTGGCCCAGAGCTTGCTGAAAAGCTTGAAGCTAACGGTTATGCGGAGTACGTAGGCGCCTAATAATGACTTTCGATGCTCTTGCCATTCGTAAGGATTTTCCGATCTTTGATCGGACAATCCGCGATGGCAAGCGCCTTGTCTACCTAGATTCCGGAGCAACTAGCCAGAAGCCACAGGTAGTCATAGATGCAGAGCTCGATTTCTATCGTCTACACAACGCAGCTGTTCATAGAGGTGCTCATCAATTAGCAGAAGAAGCTACTGATATTTATGAAGGTGCGCGAGAAATCGTTGCCCAGTTCATAGGTGCATCGGTAGATGAAGTCGTCTTCACGAAGAGTGCGACCGAGTCACTTAACCTCATCGCCTACGCGATGGGAAACGCTGCTGCGGGAAATCGTTTTCATCTCAGCGCTGGCGATGGAATCGTTGTTACTGAGATGGAACACCACGCCAATCTCATTCCTTGGCAGCAGTTAGCAGCTCGAACAGGCACAACTCTCTCTTGGTTTGATGTCACCCCAGAAGGTCGTCTCGATCTATCTGCCATTGATTCAATCATCACCGAGAAGACAAAAGTTGTTGCATTGACGCATCAATCTAACGTTCTCGGAACAATCAACCCGCTAGATGCAATTGTTGCGCGTGCGCATCAGGTCGGTGCGGTTGTTGTTTTGGATGCTTGCCAATCAGTTCCTCACATGAAGCTCGATGTGACAGAACTTGGCGTTGACTTTCTAGTCTTCTCTGGCCATAAAGCTGTAGGTCCAACAGGCATTGGTGTCATGTGGGGGAGAAGAGGACTTCTCGCCGAGCTTCCACCATTTCTCACCGGTGGTTCAATGATTGAAACCGTCACGATGACAGATGCAACATGGGCGCCAGCTCCGCGCAAGTTTGAGGCAGGTGTACCTAACATGGCGCAGGCGGCAGGACTTGGCGCAGCGCTCACCTATCTCGATCGCATCGGCATGGATGCAATCCATGCTCATGAACTCTCATTGACCAAATACCTGCTCGAGCAATTGGCAAATGTTGATGGATTAACGGTTGTGGGACCGACAAATACAGAATCTCGTGGTGCATCGGTCTCATT
>NZ_JBJTMK010000014.1:0-15810 GCF_046070465.1 Candidatus Planktophila sp.
TGGTAAGGAAATCGAGCGCCCAAACAAAAGTGGCAAGTGAGAAGAGGCGCTGAACGAGTGAAGTTCGGCGCACCTTAGCGCCGCTCTTCTTTCTGCTTGCAAATCATGCAGAGAGTTGCGCGAGGAAATACCTGGAGTCGTGCTTTTCCAATGGGAGAGCCACATACCTCGCAATTTCCATAAGTCTTATTATCAATGCGGCTGAGTGCGCGCTCTGTCTGAAGAACCATGTCACGTGCATTGTAAACAAGTGACATCTCGTGCTCTCGCTCGAAAGTCTTTGTTCCGGAATCTGCCTGATCATCTCCTGCGCCATCGCCAGCATCTGAAATGAGTTCATCCATCTCAGCTTCAACTATTGCAAGCTCTGCTTGAAGACGAATGAGATCTTTTGAAAGTTCTGTGCGAATTGATTTCAATTCCGCCGCGCTCCATGCAGCTTCACCTTCAGCGGCTGTCACTGGCGTTGGCGCAGCTTTCAAAGGCTTAAGGGGTGCAACTTTCTTGCCACTCTTTACCGGGCGCGGTGGAGGTGGCATCACGAGGCGACGCTCTTCAACAACAGGAGCTGCTTGAGGCGCAACAACTGTTGCAACGGAAACTGTTTGAGATTTTTCATCGACAGTAAGAGTCGTCTTACCAACCTTGGAAGGAAACGGGCGACCAGGCGCCTTCTTTACCTCAGTAACTTTCTTCGCTGCCACTTTCTTCGCAGGTGCAGCTTTCTTGGCAGGTGCCGCCTTTTTCGCGACAGCCTTCTTTGCGGGAGCGGCCTTTTTAGCAGGAGCTGCTTTCTTGGCAGGAGCTGCCTTCTTTGCTGCAGGCTTCGCCTTCTTCAAGAGCTTTTGGGCAATCTTCTTTGCTGGCACGCCGCGCACCTTATGCCTTTTTACTCGTGTCCGCCACCTTGCCACGCCCTGGCAGAAGTGGTCGCTGCCCCCTTATGGTTTAGACTTACGCGAAGAATTTGCACGACCATGGCTATGACGAGGCGATCACCTTCTGAGCCAGTTGGAAGAAGCTCGCCGCTAGCGGTGGGTGCGTAGAGCCAACCGTGTGATGTTAAAAAGTGGCGACACCTTGTGGTGTTGCAAGGCGGGTGGTACCGCGAGCTCATCGAGCTCGTCCCTCCATTTCATACCGATGAGATGGAGATGGACATGACTGAGACACCTAAGTTCAATGCAATCGCACCGCAGATTGATCTGCCTGCGATGGAACGCTCCATTCTTAAATTTTGGCAGAATGAAAAGATTTTCGAGAAGAGCCTCGATGCTCGCTCTCAAGGTGAGCCATGGACTTTCTATGAGGGCCCGCCTACTGCAAATGGAATGCCAGGTACGCACCACATTGAAGCTCGCGTATTTAAAGATGTCTTCCCTCGCTATCAAACCATGAAGGGCAAATACGTCACGCGAAAAGCTGGCTGGGATTGCCACGGACTTCCTGTCGAGATTGCTGTAGAGAAAGAACTTGGCTTCTCAGGTAAGGGCGATATCGAAAAATTCGGAATCGCGGAATTTAATGACAAGTGCAAAACATCTGTTACTCGTCACGTAGATGCATTTACAAAGATGACTGAGCGCATGGGATTCTGGGTTGATTTCGATCAGGCGTACTGGACGATGGCACCTGAATATGTCGAATCAGTCTGGTGGTCACTTTCAGAGATTTGGAAGAAGGGGCTTCTGGTTCAAGATCATCGAGTTGCACCATACTGCCCACGTTGCGGTACCGGTCTTTCAGATCACGAACTCGCACAAGGTTACGAAACTGTTGTAGATCCATCTGTCTACGTTCGTTTCCCTATCACTAGCGGCCATCTTGCAGAACTCAATGCATCGCTATTGGTATGGACAACGACCCCTTGGACTCTCGTTTCTAATACTGCGGTTGCCGCACACCCAGATGTTGATTATGTCGCAGTGCGTGCAACAGTCGATGAAGGATCAGAAGTTCTTGTCGTTGCAGAGGCGCTCCTCTCTGCAGTTGCAGGTGAACACGAAATCCTTAAGCGCTTTAAGGGTAGCGAGCTAGAGCGCGTAACGTATAAGCGTCCATTTGACTACATAGAAATCCCTGATTCTCACTTTGTGGTTCTTGCAACATACGTCACCACAGAGGACGGATCGGGACTTGTTCATCAGGCGCCAGCCTTCGGTGCGGATGACTTACAGGTGTGCCGTTCATACGGACTGCCAGTTGTAAATCCAGTTGCAGCAGATGGCCACTTCTTAGGCGATGTTCCTGTTGTCGGCGGGCTCTTCTTTAAAGATGCAGATAAGCCTTTGGTAAAGGAACTCAAGGCAAACGGTGCGCTCTATAAGAACCAGCCATATGAGCACTCATATCCGCACTGCTGGCGCTGTCACACTGCATTGATTTATTACGCGCAACCTTCTTGGTATATCCGCACAACATCAATCAAAGATGCGCTTTTGCGCGAGAACGAGAAGACACATTGGTTCCCAGAGACAATTAAGACTGGTCGCTATGGAGATTGGCTCACCAACAATATTGACTGGGCGCTATCTCGAAATCGTTATTGGGGTACTCCCCTGCCAATCTGGCGTTGCGAGAACAAGCATGAAATCTGTATCTCATCACTCAAGGAACTCGGCGAACTTGCTGGTCAAGAATTATCTAACCTTGATCCACACCGTCCATTTGTTGATGACATCACCTTTGCATGCGCAGAGTGCGCACTCACAATGACCCGCGTTCCGGAAGTTATTGACTGCTGGTATGACTCGGGTTCGATGCCATTTGCACAGTGGGGCTATCCGCACAAGGAAGGATCGGTCGAGAAGTTTAAGGCGGCTTATCCTGCGGACTTTATCTGCGAGGCGATCGACCAGACGCGTGGATGGTTCTACACCTTAATGACGATCGGAACGCTGGTCTTCGATCAGAGCTCTTATGAGAACGTACTCTGCCTCGGACATATCTTGGATAAAGATGGACGCAAGATGAGTAAGCACCTCGGAAACGTCCTTGAACCAATGGCCTTAATGGATCAACATGGTGCAGATGCCGTGCGTTGGTACATGCTCGCAGCTGGTTCACCATGGGCATCACGTCGCGTGGGACACGAGGCCATCTCTGACGTAATCCGTAAGACTCTTCTTACGTACTGGAACACCGTCTCTTTCCATGCTTTGTACGCAAAGGCATCCGACTTCACAATTGCACAGAGCCCCGCAGTTGAATCACGTTCGACAATGGATAAGTGGATTCTCAGCGAGCTCAATACTGTTATTGCGGAAGTGGATAAGGCGTATAGCGAATTTGATTCACAGAGCGCTGGAAAAGTTCTTGCGACATTCATCGACGACCTTTCTAACTGGTATGTACGACGTTCACGTCGACGTTTCTGGGATGGCGATGTAGCAGCACTCGCAACTTTGCATGAATGTTTAGAGAAGCTGACACAGCTCCTGGCACCGATGGTGCCATTTATCGCTGAACAGACCTGGCAAGAGCTCATCCGTGTAGCAAATCCAAATGCACTGATTTCTGTGCATCTCACCGACTTCCCTGTTGCCGATGCCTCACTCATTAATCCAGCTCTCAACAAGCAGGTTGCAATGACTCGTCGAGTTGTAGAACTCGGTCGCTCTGCTCGCGCTGAATCTGGAGTCAAGATTCGTCAACCACTTCAGCGAGCACTTATCTCTGCTGCAGGATGGTCGACACTTCCATCCGAGATGAAAGAGCAGATCTCTGACGAACTCAATGTCATGGATCTTGCAGATATTGCCGACGCGGATGGCGACCTGGTTGATGTTTCCATCAAGGCAAACTTCAAATCACTGGGTGCAAAGTATGGAAAGTCTGTTCAGGATGTCGCCAAGCTCATTGCTGCAGCCGATGCGGTTGTACTTGTGAAGACTTTGCGCGCGAATGCGACCACGATTCTTGGGGATTACGAGATAGCACTCGATGACCTTGTGGTCACTGAGGTCCCTAAGAGCGGCTGGATGGTGGCAAGCCATGATGGAGAGAGCGTCGCCCTCGACCTCGAGCTGACACCAGCCCTGATTGCAGCTGGAAATATCCGTGAAGTCATCCGCGCTATTCAAGAGCGACGCAAGAGCGATGGATTTGATATCTCAGACCGCATTAACGTCTTGTGGAATAGCGATGCGGAAAGCGTTGCCACCATTGAAAGTGGGATCTCACATATCAGCGAAGAAGTATTAGCTACATCGATGCAGCGCGATACATCGATGCCGGTGAGCGAACTCGAACTTGGGCTTGTCTTTATGTTAAGTAAAGCTTAAAGAACTGCTATCACGATTGATTGCAATAAGTTGATTGCAATCAAGAGGACGATGAATGAAAGATCCAGCGCTACGCCGCCAAGGCGAAGTGGTGGAATAAATCGTCGTACAAATGCCATCGGCTTCTCGGTGATTGTGTAGATGATTTCAAAGAGCCCAAGCACGATTGTATTGGGGCGCCATGAACGTGCAAACATTCGCACGTAATCAATAATGATGCGCAAGAAGAGCGCAATTTTAAAGAGCGAAAGAAGCTGCAGAAGTACGTTCTGTAAAAACATCAGATGATTCAGCTCTGGTTGTAGAAAGCAGCTTGAGCAGCTGTGCGATCTTCATTGCTGACATTGACGTTGGCAGGCGAGAGCAGGAAAACCTTCAAGCTAATACGTTCGATGCGGCCGTGAAGTCCGAAGACTAGACCCGATGCGAAGTCAACGAGGCGCTTGCGCTCTGACTCTTCCATGTCGTCGAGATTGATGATGACTGGGTTACCTTCACGGTAATACTCGCCAACTTTGCGAGCCTCGGAGTAAGAACGTGGCTGAAGAGTGACGATGTGATACGACGCGCTCTCTTCGATAAATGGCTCTTCTACAACTTCATGATGCGTGCGAACCACAGTGACACCTGTTGGCTCTGCGCGATGAGTTGCGATTGGGCGAGGCTCAACCTTTTTAACAGGAGCCGCTGGAACTTCAAGATCATCTTCTGTATCGACGAGACCAAGGAAGCCCATCATCTTATTAAGTGCTGACATAGGTGAAAGGTTACTAGTGGTACTGGCGTTGCCCGAGGATTTTGCTGCCCACCCGGACATGTGTCGCGCCATGGTGAAGTGCAATCAGATAATCCCCACTCATTCCTGCTGAGAGCGAAGGTGAGTCCGGGAACTCGCCTCTGAATTTTTCATGGATCTGTGCAATCTTTGAGAAAGCTTGATCTGCTGGCATATCGACTGGTGGAACACACATGACTCCAGAAATTGAAATTCCAGGGAGTCCTTGGATGGCGGCCGCGGTAGTGAAGAGCTCCCTCTCAACCAACCCTCCCCTCTCGGGATCTCCATCGAGGGAGAGTTGGAGAAAGAATTCACGAGTCTCTCCCGTTTCTTGGAGGATTCTCGAAAACTTTTCGGAGTGCCCTAAGTTATCCAGTGAATGAATGCAATCAGCCCACCCTGAAATTTCTCGAATCTTCTTGCCTTGCACCTGCCCCTGAAAGTGCCATCGTGCATCTACAAGCGCTGACTTTTCTAAACCTTCACTACTGCGGTTCTCGCCAAAGTTTTCAACCCCAAGTTCACGTAAAATCTGCACATCAGAGAGTGGGTATGTCTTAGTAACGACAATCAGCGATGGAGAAAAGAGAGCAATCTCTGCTTGGACTTCGCGGAGATTTTCTTCAAGTTCATCGCGACGAT
The DNA here is from genome assembly GCF_046070465.1 of Candidatus Planktophila sp. Lineage (GTDB taxonomy): Bacteria > Actinomycetota > Actinomycetes > Nanopelagicales > Nanopelagicaceae > Planktophila. The sequence continues at coordinate 5,704 of NZ_JBJTMK010000014.1, forward strand.
TGCTCATAATGAAATAATCCCCGCTTGGCGACCCGTGACTCCGTCGCGACGATATGAGAACAAGTCATTACTTTCGACAGTGCATTCAAATTTGTTGAGAATCGGAATTCCCTCATCACTTAAAACTGAACGAAGTGCTGCCGGCAAATCCAAAGCAAAGGTGCCTCGTCGAGTATCTGATTGAGCGAAAGGGTGCTGGGCAATCACTTCGCTATATACATCTTCTGAAACTTCATAACATCGACCGCAGATTGCCGGACCAATAATTGCGGTGATGTGCGAGGCACCCATATCGCGCATGAGTTCGAGAGTCTTTCGGGTGATGTTATTGACAAGACCGCGCCTGCCTACGTGTACTGCAGCGACCGCTTCTTTCGATTTCAGCAGCAGGGGAATGCAATCAGCGACCATTACTGCGAGTGAAATTCCAGGAATGCCAGTCACGAGAGCATCCGCTGTCGGTGCATCAGCGGTGACTTCTTCGATGAGAGCGATGCGATCACCATGAACCTGATTCATATACTGAACAGGACCAAGCTTGGCCGCAAGGATCTCTCGATTAGCCAGGACATCCTCAATCACATCCCCCACGTGGGTGCCGAGGTTGAGAGATGCAAACGCACCGTGGCTTACGCCTCCGGTGCGTTTGGTAAAGCGAGAAGTCATGATTTATTTCATGAAGTCTGGAACATCGATTTCATCTTCAGAGACGAGCTCTTCGAATGTGATGCGCTTGCGTGGAGTTGAATTATCGAGATCGAGCGCTACTGAGAGCGGGTCGTTCGCTGGGATTGGATCTGCAACTCCTGAAAGGGTTGCTGCATTAATAGAAGGAATCTCTACCTTCTTTGGCTCTCCTCCAGCAAAACCTGCTGCAATTACAGTGATACGTACTTCATCACCAAGAGCATCATCGATTGTTGTACCGAAGATAATGCGCGCATCAGGATGAGCTGCAGCTTGTACAAGCTCACATGCTTCATTAATTTCGAAAAGACCGAGGTCTGATCCGCCTGCAACAGAGAGAAGAACGCCCATTGCGCCATCAATAGAAGCTTCAAGAAGTGGGCTGGAAATCGCAAGCTCAGCAGCACGTGCTGCGCGATTATCGCCACGAGCAGAACCGATTCCCATCAAAGCAGAACCAGCATCAGTCATTACAGTCTTTACATCTGCGAAATCCAGGTTGATGAGACCTGGCTGTGTGATGATTTCAGTGATTCCTTGAACACCAGAGAGAAGAACTTGATCCGCGCTCTTGAATGCATCCATCGCTGTAATGTTGCGATCAGAGATTGCGAGTAGGCGATCGTTTGGAATAACTATCAAAGTATCTACATGCTCACGAAGTGCATCGATTCCTTCTTCCGCTTGGCGGGTACGAATCTTTCCCTCGAAAGAGAAGGGACGAGTGACAACACCAATTGTGAGTGCGCCGAGTTCGCGTGCAATCTTTGCAACGATGGGGGCTCCACCTGTTCCGGTTCCGCCACCTTCGCCTGCAGTTACAAAAACCATATCTGCGCCGCGAAGAATTTCTTCAATCTCTTCTGTGTGATCGATTGCTGCCTGTCGACCCTTTTCAGGTGCGGCACCTGCACCGAGACCCTTGGTTGATGCGCGACCAATGTCAAGCTTTACATCTGCATCACTCATCAAGAGATGTTGTGCATCGGTATTGATTGCAATGAACTCAACGCCTTTGAGTCCAACTTCAATCATGCGATTGATCGCGTTCACTCCGCCACCGCCGATACCGACGACCTTAATTACGGCGAGATAATTCTGTGGTGCAGCCACCCTATGCCTCCTTAAGAACTGTAAACCCTCTCTTGAGAGTTACATTTCCATTCACTTTGATGGTGGCAAGGTATGTCTTTGAGAGGAGTGAATCAAAAACCAACACGAAGAAATACCTCTACCTAATGTAGAGAGTTTTTCTAGTGAAAATTACTTCACGATTGGCGCATGAGGTGCGGAGAGATCAACTCTCTTAATTGATTTATTTTCTGGCAGTTGTAAAAGTGCTTGCAATACAGTGACTTTAAGATCAATCTGTCGTGGATTCCCCCACGTAACTTTCAGTCTCTGACTTCCCCAATGCTGCCATGATGAGATGGAGTTCGCGCTGGCGGCACTGACGGAGATGACGTTATCCCGAATTTCTAAAGGAAGGTCGGTGAAAAGTGCAATCGCCTCCAGACCAAGTTCTGGTGAAGAGGCGCTGACAACAGGCAATCCTGGAGGAGTTTTTCCGGGAAGGGCAAAGAGAGTTCCTGAACTATCGATTGCTTGATTCTCATAAATGCCGACTGCAATGCGAGGAGATATTTTCACAATTACCGTGCCACTCCACCATTGGCGGTTTACGGAGACACTCTTCACCCACGAGAGCTCTCCCAACGTTCTCTCAATCGAACGAGGTTCGATACGTGAGAGCTTCTGACCAATTTCAATTTTAGATTTAGCAATGATTGATGAGGTCGATACTTCTTGTGGGAGTCCTTCCGTAGTAACGGATCGCACTTCAAAGATTGGAGACCACGCAAAGAGATAGGTCGCTAGCGAGAAGAGAACTACCGAGATGGTTATTGCACGAGCACGAGTGTTCATCAGGAATCAACCGAAGCGTTTAGAGAGACCATCGGCGATGATGGGGGCAAGTGAGTTCACATCTCCTGCCCCTAGAGTCAGGACTACATCGCCAGGCTTGGCGACCTCGACGATATGTTCGGCAGCTTCAATAAAATTAGGGAGGTAAGTTCCGTGTTGCATCTTCTCTGCGATGAGCTTTGAGCTGACTCCAAGAATTGGTTTCTCACTCGCTGCATAAATCTCTAGGAGAATGACCTCATCTGCAACATCCAACGACTCGGCGAATTGAGTCAGAAACGCCTGGGTGCGCGAGTAGCGATGCGGTTGGAAAATCACAAGTACTCGACCAGTATCTGCATATCGACGTGCGGCTTCAAGAGTGACCGCAATTTCAGTTGGGTGATGACCGTAATCATCAATGACTCTAATTCCATTGACTGTAGCTTTGAGTTCAAATCGACGACCTGCGCCACTAAAGGAGTGGAGACCTGATAGAAATGATGCAGGGTTGAGCTCGAGCGCCATTGCAAGCGCAAGGGTTCCCGCCGCATTGAGAAGGTTATGTTTTCCTGGCACCTGGAGCTCAATCTGGCCTACGACGGTGCCCTTCCACACCGCACGTCCCCGCGATCCCGTTGCAGTGAGTTCAATCTGATCTAACTTCAGATCGGATGTTGGCTCGGCTCCGTACGAGAAGGTAGTGCAGTGGTTGACACTCTCCCCGAGAGCGCGAGAGCCTGCATCATCGTTACAATAAATTAAGAAACCTTCGCCAGGAATAGTTAAAGCGAAATTCTTGAAAACAGTAGTAACGTCATCAGCAGTTGCAAAGAAGTCCACATGGTCATGCTCAACATTTGTCACGATTGCAGCATGCGGGTGGTATGCGATAAATGATCCATCTGATTCATCAGCTTCTGCGATGAAATATTTTCCGGAACCGCGATGGGCATTAGAACCTGAAGCTGTAAGAGTTCCGCCTATTGCAAAAGAAGGATCTACACCACACGCCTGGAATGCAACAGTAGCCATCGAGGATGTTGTGGTCTTTCCGTGGGTACCTGCAACTGCAATGCTGGTAAATCCATGCATCAATAAAGCCAGTGCATTTGCACGTGTCATGATAGGGATTGAACGCTCAAGGGCTCGTGCGATCTCAGGATTAGTTGGTGAGATTGCAGTTGAGTAAATAACTACATCTGCGCCATCAACGTGTGAAGCTTCATGGTGCGAGTAAACAGTGGCACCAAGGGCACCGAGAGCAGTAAGCACGGATGAGTCTTTCGCATCAGAGCCCGAGACCGTGATTCCATCTGCGAGGGCGATGCGCGCGAGGCCGCTCATTCCAGATCCACCGATTCCAATGAAATGGATGCGCTTACCCAAGAAAGACTCCCCTGAAAAGGTTGTCGTACTAGGAACACTCATGCAATCCCTGCTGCTCTCTCCATCATTTTTACAATCTTATCTACTGCGGAGGCTCCACTCGCATCACCGCTCGCCGGACGCTTCGCACTTTCTTCTACAAGTGAGGTGATATTTTCCTGAAGCCACTTCGCGGTGAATTGGCTCTGCGGCAGGATTTGCGCTCTGCCCGCATTCACGAGCGATGCGGCATTGAGGGCTTGCTCACCATTACCTACTGGCAATGGAATAAAGAGACTATAGCGAGCAAGGGCCGCAGCTTCTGCACATGTAACAGCACCGCTTCGGGCAATCAAGACATCAGATGCAAGATAGCACTGAGCCATCTCATCAAGATAGGCAAGCGCAACATAAGAGCCGCTCGATGCTGGAACTGGATTGTTCTTCCCAACGCCATGAAGAATTGAGACGTGGGTGAGATTGCTGCGGGCTTCATCAATCACTTTATTCATTGCCTGCGAACCTTGTGATCCACCGAAAATGAAGATGAGCGGATGATTGGGATTGAGGTTGTACTTCTTTGTGATGAATCCCTTGGCTACCTCTCTTGCACTCTGCCAATCACTTGACGCAGATTGCAAAGCAGTAAGGACGTCGGCGCGAAGAGGAAGTCCTGTGAGTTCTGCTTTTTTAAATACACGATTAGAGACCGGGTAACTCAGCGCACAGAAACGCGTCCAATGCGCTCCCACTCGATTAGCCCAACCGGCACGTGCATTCTGCTCGTGAATGACAAATGGTGTTCGCTTCAGAAGGGCTGCAAAGTAGAGAGGACCAGAGACGTAGCCGCCGAAACCGATTGCACAATCAACGCCCGCAAGGAGTTTGCGCGTCGAATTGATGGAGCGAAATAACTGTATTGGCACTTTGAATAATGATGGGGAAAGGGTGCGAGCGATAGAAACTTTCGGAATATGGTGGAGGCGAAAACCAGCAGCGGGAACGAGAGTATTTTCAAGTCCAGACTTTGTGCCAATGAAGAGAATCTCATCGTGCGGGTATTTCTCGCGCCAGGCGCGGGCCACAGCAAGAGCAGGCTCAACATGCCCGGCCGTACCTCCACCTGCAAAGAGAATCTTCATTGGTAGTTCTAGCTCCCTTTTATTTCTTCGCAAAACGTCGAAGAAGCTCTCGAGATACTTCTTTATCTCTGAGTGCGACACCTGCGACAAAGCCTAGAGCGCAGATTGTGGTCAGCAGTGCAGAACCGCCATATGAGACGAGAGGAAGCGTCACGCCTACAACAGGAAGAACGCTGATTGCCGTACCGATATTAAGAATAGATTGAATGCCAATCCAACATCCCACACCTGCACATACATAACGAGAGAAAGGATCACGTGCGCGCAGTGAAATTCTGAAAACCGAATACACAAGCACGCCAAGGAGAATCAGGACTCCGAGAGTTCCTACTAAGCCCAACTCTTCGCCGATTACTGAGTAAATAAAATCTGTATGTGCTTCAGGAAGATTGCCCCACTTTTGGCGGCTTCCGCCGAGACCAACGCCGAAGACTCCGCCAGTAGCAAGACCTAAGAGGCTGTGAGCCGGTTGCCAACCAATGTTCTTATAATCATTTGGGTCAAATGGATTAAGGAAGACGAGGAAGCGTGCGCGACGATAATCTGAGGTAACGATTCCAATAGCTAATCCGGCGAAGATAAGTGCCGCAACTGTTCCCATCTTGCGCAAATCCACTCCTGAGACAAAGAGAAGACCCGAGAAGATTGCTGCGACAACAGCCGCCGTACCGAGGTCGCGACCGCGGAGAATTCCGAGAATAACAATGGCAAAGCCAGGAGTCAGAAGTGCGATTGCATTGAACTGCATTCGATCTGCCGACTCCTTCTTTGCAAGAAGATATGAGGCCCAAAGAATCAGAAGAAATTTAGTAAACTCACCAGGTTGGATATCCACAACTTTTAAGTCAATCCAATTTCGATTTCCATTCACTTCTTTACCAATACCCGGAACCATCACAATTACCACGAGAGTGATAGATGCAAAGAGTCCTAGGCGTGCGAACTTGCCCCAAAATTCGATAGGACGACCAGCAAGAAAAGCTGCAAGAGGAATTCCCGCCGCTAGAAAGATAAATTGGCGAAGCGCAACAGCAAATGCATACCCCTTGGTATCGATAGCATGAATTGACGATGCAGAGAAGACCATGATGAGTCCTAGAACAACCAGGACTGAAGTACTAATGATCATCATGTAGAAATGATTCACAGGATTATTGAGAAACCTTGATCGCTGGGCAGCTTTAGTTGGCATGGGTCACTACATCCTTCACTGCTCGAGCAAAGCGATCGCCGCGATCACCATAAGATAAAAATTGATCCATCGATGCGCACGCTGGTGCCAGAAGGACAACATCTCCTTCATCTGCAATCTCAGTAGCAATACGAACTACGCTCTCCATAAATTCATTGCTCTCCGAGAGCTTGGTATAGCCAGCCGGTGGATCGACATAATGAAGAGGCACATCTGGCGCACTCGAACGCATCGCCTCTGCAATAAGTTCGCGATCTTGGCCAATCAAAATGACAGCTTTGAGGCGGCTCCATGTGCGATCAATCAATGGCTGCATCTGTGCGCCCTTTGCAAGTCCTCCAGCTATCCAGACAACTGAGAAGTTCGAAAGAATGGATGCACCTGCGGCATGAGGGTTGGTGGCTTTCGAATCATCGATCCACTTGATTCCCTGATGTGATGCGACCTCCTCGATGCGATGCTTTCCAGGCTTAAAGCTCTTGAGTGCTTCACGTATTACTTCACGCGAAACACCTACTGTCGAGGCAAGCGCTGCAGCTGCAAGCGAGTTTGAGACATGATGTGGCACAGTGGGAACAATTTCTGTGAGCTCCGCGATGAGGGCTGCTTCATTGGGATCGGCGACGAATGCTCGATCTACTAGAAGCTCTTCAACTACTCCTAGCTCGCCAGGACCAGGCGTATCAAGTGAGTAGAAAATCTTGCGGCCTAACCAATGGGAAGTACGACCCACAACTTCTCCATCATCGCCGTTGAGAATTGCTGTCGTTGACTTATCAAGAATTGAAATTTTGTCGTGCGCATAAGCATCGAAGGAGCCATGCCAGTCAACATGATCATCTGCGATATTGAGAATTGCAGATGATATGAACTGGGCGTTTTGAAGCCAATGCAATTGAAATGACGAAAGTTCGAGAATCAAGTAATCAAACTTTTCTGGGGAGTTTACCGACTCAATGACTGTTGTTCCCACATTACCGCACGCACGCACCGTGAGTCCTGCGGCATTCAATATGTGCGCAACCATCTCAACGGTCGTGGTCTTTCCATTTGTGCCCGTGAGGGCTAGCCACTTCTGTCCTGGAACCTTCTCACTCTTTACAGACCATGCAAAATCGATTTCATTAAGAATATCGAGTGAGGCATCACGAGCTGCAACAACTATAGGGTGATCCTCTCTCCATCCCGGAGAAATCATGAGCGCATCAAAATTGTTGATAACAACTGCATCAGGGGCGAGCACCTTGAAACCTTCAACGAATACGATTTTCTCATCGACAAAAGTCACAACTGCTCTTCGATCAGTAAGCGCTTTTGCTGTGGCTATTCCCGTGACACCTGCACCTGCAACGAGAATACGCTTCTCGCTCAGAGAGTTATATGGATTTGCAGCAGTCATAGTGAGAGTCGGCTTTAACCAACGACCCAATCTGCATAAAAGAGACCGAGACCCATCGCCACGCACAATCCAGCGATGATCCAGAATCGAAGAACCACTGTGACTTGTCCCCATCCCATGAGTTCAAAGTGATGATGCAGTGGCGCCATCTTAAAGAGGCGCTTTCCGCCTGTAATTTTGAAGTAGAGAACCTGTAGCGCAACAGACATTGTGATGATCACGAAGAGTCCGCCGAGAGGAATCAGAAGAAGCTGAATACGAAGCGATGTTGCAATTCCCGCTAGCGCTGCGCCGAGTGCAAGTGATCCTGTATCTCCCATAAAGATCTTTGCAGGTGAAGCATTCCACCAGAGAAATCCTGTACAGGATCCCGCAAATGCGGCAGAGAGGACAGCGAGATCAAGCGGATCTCGCACGTGATAGCAATTAGCTGTTGCCGCAACTGCGCAGCTTTGTCCGAACTCCCAGACTCCGATAAGCACGAAGGCGATAAATGACATCACTGCCGCTCCTGTTGCCAGGCCGTCGAGTCCATCGGTGAGATTGACGCCATTGCTTGTGGCGGTCACCATAAATGCAACCCAAATAACAACTGCGATAACACCTAGAGTTATTGATGTATCTCGCACAGTTGAGAGTTGAAGACTGACGGGCGTGTATCCATCTTTATCTGCAAATTGCAATCCAAGATATCCAAAGATTGAAGCGGCGAGTACTTGACCCGCGATCTTCTGCTTGCCACTGATGCCACCAGAGTTCTGTCGTGAAATCTTCATATAGTCATCAATCAAGCCAACGAGGCCAATTGCAACTACTAGCCCCATGACGAGCAGAGCTGAAATGCTGATGGTATTTCCGGAGACCAGGTGGGCGATGAGGTAAGAAGCTATTACAGAGAAGATAATGATGATTCCACCCATGGTAGGTGTTCCTCGCTTGGTGTGGTGTGTTGTCGGTCCGTCATCGCGAATGAACTGTCCATATCCGCGACGAGCAAGGGCTTTAATCAGAATTGGAGTGCCAAAGAGCGAGAAGAAGAGAGCGAGTCCTCCGGCGATCAAAATCTCTCTCATGAACTTTCTCCCTTTTCGTTATCTAACTTCGCTAGCCACTTCTTTTCAATGCTTTCAGCTAATTTTTCTAAGGCATCCGATCGTGAGGCCTTGCAGAGAACGACATCTCCTCGATTGATGTTTTCCGCGACTTCGAGGGCCTCCGCTTTGGAGGCACATGCGTGAAGTGCAAGCTGTGAATCCTTCGTGACGCCCGAAAGATACGAATCCGCGCCTACTGTCACAAGGTGATCTATGCCTAAATCTGCCGCAAGGGTCGCGATATCGGTATGCGCACGGTCAGAAGTCTCGCCGAGCTCACGCATATTTCCTAAGAATGCCCATGACTCTCCCCCGCGCTCTTGCGTGAGATGTGCCAGAGTGCGAAGAGCTGCAGCCATCGAGTCAGGGCTGGCGTTATACGCATCATTAATAATTATCAAATCATCGAGTTCACGGACTTCCATTCGCCAGCGCGCATGCACCTCAGCTGTAGAAAGTGAACCTGCTATGTGATCCGTACTGATTCCAAGTGCATGAGCGACTGCGGCTGCTGCAAGTGCATTTGCAATCTGATGCAGCCCATACTGACGAAGTGCCACGGATGCGCGACCATCTGGGGTGACAAGATCGAAATGTGGGCGACCTTCGCGCAATTCGATATCAGTTGCCCGTACCTGTGCTGTGGAACTTTCGCCAAACTGAATCACTCTGCCCTTGTGAAGAGAAGCCATAGCGGGAGTGAAGGTGTCATATTCGCCAAGAATCGCGATTCCTGATTGATCGAGAGAAGAAATCATTTCCGATTTTGTTTCAGCGATAGTTTCTATCGATCCAAACTCGCCAATGTGTGCAGCAGCTACCTTCAAAACAACCCCAACCTGTGGGCGAGCTATCGCAGCCAGCGACGCGATATCGCCACGATGTCGAGCTCCCATTTCAACTATGCAGTAGCGAGTTTCCATTGTGCACTGCAAGAGCGTGATGGGGACGCCAAGTTCATTATTGTTATTTCCCTTTGGGGAGACTGTTGAACCGTGTGCTGAAAGAATCGCCGAGAGAAGCTCTTTTGTTGTTGTCTTTCCCTGGGAGCCAGTAATTCCCACTACGACCAGCTCTGAAAGCTGTGACCGCGCATGTGCAGCAAGTTTGCCGATCGCAATGGTCACATCTTCAACAACGATGCAGCGCTGCTCAATAACTCGAGAAGCGAGAACTAAAACCGCACCATGCGTAAATGCATCGGCTGCAAAATCATGTCCATCTACTCTCTCGCCCTTTATGGCAAGGAAGAGAGAGCCAGGGGTGCATTGTGTGGATGAGAGAAAAGCGGGTGCAGTAACAGAGCAATCTGTTCCGTGG
>NZ_JBJTMK010000015.1:0-3578 GCF_046070465.1 Candidatus Planktophila sp.
GGAGCCGCAAGTAAAGTAAATTTGTTAAATGGTGCCCAGGCATGCAATATCTTCTGGCAGGTTGGTACAACTTCAACTTTGGGTGCAGCGAGTGATTTCAAAGGTAATTTGCTCAGCAAAGGAGCATTCGTAAGTTCAGCAGGCTCCACAGTGACTGGAAGAGTGTTAGTGACTCAAGGTTCTGCATCTCTCAATGCAACCCAAATTATTAAGCCCTCTTGTAAAGTGGTAAAGCCAGCACCAACTAACAATTTTGGAACTGGTGGTGGCTCATACACATCACAGTACGGAAAGGCTTCCTATAACTTCCTTATCCGAGGCACCGAGAGCGGAACTGGGATCTTTACCAACATCACTGGTAAAGCAAGTTGGTCTATTTCACGTGCATGGAATTTCTCTGGTACACCAACTGCTTATACCTATGTAAATGGCGTTGGAAACATTACCGGTACCGGCACATTGCAGTACTACGCAAATCCAAAGAAGGACCATGACAAGCGATGGCTTAATGCAGCGACTGGCCCTGTTGCCTTCACCATCAAGTACACACGTGTCACCAATGGAGATGGTTCGCTCGGCAGAGTGAGCACCTTCGCAATTGGATTCACAGGTACACCTGTGGCAGGAGTTCCGTCCCTTCCTGCACTCGGTGCACTTGTGATGGTTAAAGGTGGCGACGATAAGTCTGATGACTAATTTATACGGCGGCGCACCGCAGGTGGGAGTCTTCGATTCATTTGGAGGCTCCCACCTCCTTTTTCGCTTAAGCTCCTGGCATGAAAATCACAGGTTGGCTCAAAAGTGAAAAACACCGCCAACTAGTCGAACGCTGGTGGATAGTCATAGTTCTGGCGTGGGATATCTTCAAGACAATCGTGGTCGATGAGACATTCGCCAAGTACGGTGTCAATCCTTATATCTACTTTGTAATCGTGGTCGTGATAGCTGTTCCGTATGCAAAATCAACAGCCAAGATGCTCTTTGCCATTCTTGCTAATCACTGGAGCAACGCATTTAAATTTGGGCTTATTGCGGTAGTTCTGCATTTTGTGCCTGACATTTACATATTGGTAACTGCCAAGCATGTGCCGCGATCGCTCTTCGATAGCTTTTTGGTGGCAATTGTGATTTTCACTGTATTTGCAGTACACGGAATTGTTTCGCACATTCGAGCAGAGAAGAAGAACTAAACCTTTTTCCGATAGCCAGTCGGACATTTTCCTGCGCTGACTTTCTTGGTGACTTTACCTTTTACGCAGGTGATTTGCTTTACGACATTTGGCTTTTTAGTGAGTACAGGAGCAGGAGCTGCTGACTCTTTCGTTCCAGTCAATATAACTCGAATCGTTGGATTTGAGTAGGTGAAGTTATAGGCTCCAAGTGAGAGCCAGCCATTTCGTTCATTGACGACTGTGGTGGCAACATTGTTTGTACCTGACTCTGAGGTCACAGAGACTGTTGCGTTAATGGGAGCATTTGTAAATCCATAAATACAGCGGGCTACCTTGGAGCTCATCACCAAGTCGTACGTGCCGCGAAAAATAGTGGTGCCATCAGGTTCAAAGTGTGTAGCAGCAACCTTGTAATCCAATGATCCAGTGCTCTTATCAAAGAGGGGTGGGCCATCAAGGTACTCAGAGGCGTTGGTCGTCACGATGCCAGCGAGAGCATCAGTCTGATTGAGACACTTCTGAATCTGATCGGAAACTTCATAACTGCTCATTGTTTGAATCGACCAGATAGTTGGCATCGCCTGAGCTTTATCTCCGAGTGTAGGTAACCATGCTAGGAATTCATTGAGAGTCTCCAAGGTGTGACCTTGATTGCCATCTCGCAAGAGAACAATCTCTGAAAGCGGCTTTGATTTATTCTCATTGCCAAAGAGTGGTGAACCGTAATTTTCTTTTCCGGTATAGAAATCCTTAATGCTTTGAGCAGCAGTATCGTTATTGACCCAAGCAGCGCTTACGGGAATCTTAATTGGTTCGGCTGAAACCTTGATTGTGGTTCCGCCAGCAGAGTTCTTTGAGACTTCGACTTGAGGTGCTTTTACTCGACCGTGGAGCCAGCCAGTAACTTTCCGCGATAAATCAATAGTCATCCCAAAATGCATTCCTAGCGGAAGTGCATATTTCAAGGCACACTGTGTTGGAGATGCTGCAGCACATGTTGATGGAAAGTTTCCATTTTCATTTCCGATATTGCTAAAGCCCTTTGAATACAAAGCCGGCGTTGTACTCACTCCCCCATAGCTGTATTTCCCATCAATAATCTTTACTGCAGAGATTGATACGTTGAAACCCTGCATCTGAATCTCACTCTGGCCCTCCCAACGTGCTCCAGTCATCGTTGGTTTGATCAAATAAGCATCTCCCCCGGCATGTTGTGCGCCCGGAATATGTATCAGGGTTGATCCACCACCGGTAGGAACTTTGATTGATGTGCTGCCTTTAAAGAATTGTGGATTGCCTTTCGGAAATTCTCCTTCGACTGTGAATGCCAATGGCTTGTTATTAGCATCAGTAATTGTGATATCCCTGATGCAATCAATCGCTATCTCACCGGAACACATCTGTAAATCTGCCGAGAAAGTAAATTCTGATCCAGCGCATTTCGAATCAAGTACATCCGTGCAAGAAATTACTTTGGTCGCCTGCCCCGAAGAATCTCTAGTGACAGCGAGTGCATACGAAGGCATGCGAGTGATGCCGGTTAAATCATTGTGATAATAACCTTGAATATTTCTATACCCTGGCGCCCAAGGCGGAAGATACTGTTCATCTGATAAAGGTTGATAGCCAGCGCAGGCATACATATCTGGTTGGCAGTAAGTCATGATCGGCTTGGATTCATCCAGCCAGTTGTTCTGAGTGGTCGGATTCTGCTGAGTATCAGCGGTTCCGGGAGCAATCGGAATACACACCATTGCAAGGGCAAGAACGAGTAACGCAGCCTTTGGATACTTGACCATCTCTGACTCCCACCCCGTTGACTCGGCCAGGATGGCAGGGAGAACAGGACTATGTAACTCCTTTACCGGAGTGAGGGCCACTTTTTATGCAGGTAATCACCTATTAATGGATTGGTGCCCCCGGTCGGACTCGAACCGACACTGGAAGGATTTTAAGTCCTCTGTCTCTGCCATTGGACTACGGGGGCCAATGCCCGCGAAGTCTACTAGTTCAGAAAGGGTGCAATTTAACGCCTGGCAGCGCTCTTAATTACTGAATCGAGCATCTTCTCAGTCAACTTTCCAGTGAAAGTGTTCTGTTGACTTGGGTGATAACAACCCAATACGAATCGCTTCACTCCGTCTGTGCCAACAAATGAATACTTCTCACCATGACCGAACTTTGGTTTTGGTGAAGGCACTCCGCAGCCCAAATCTTTAAGGGTGCGGTAGATAGATTCCCAGGCAAGTGATCCGAGCGCTAAAAAGGTTTGAGCTGTTGGTAATAGTAGATAGATTTCGTTTTCAAAGAACGCGCTGCAAGTGGCTTTCTCTTCAGTTGATGGTTTGTTATCCGGTGGCGCACAACGGACTGCGCAGAGAATTCTGGTTTCGATAAGCTCTTGAC
>NZ_JBJTMK010000016.1:0-6335 GCF_046070465.1 Candidatus Planktophila sp.
TCGATAATGACAGAGCTAATTCTACGACGGCGACCGACTGGGCGTTCTGAGGTAACGGACCAACCCTCGATAGTGACGGTGCTGCCTGCGATAGGAACTCGGCCGAGGATCTGCGCCATTAAGCCACCGATGGTGTCGATGCCCTCATAATCCTCTTCCTTAATCGTGATCTTGAGTTCTTCTGCCAGATCTTCAATGTGCAGCGAGGCCTTTGCCCGAGCTTTCGTCTCTGACAGCCAGGTAAAGCTTTCGACCCCATCATCATATTCGTCAGCAATCTCACCAACGATTTCTTCGATGATGTCTTCAATGGTGATGATGCCTGCTGTTCCGCCATATTCATCCACCACGATTGCGAGGTGAATCTGGTTGCGCTGCATATCGCGCAACAAGTCAGCGGCCTCTTTATTTTCTGGGACAAAGACTGGCGGGCGCATATGTTGTTCGACTTTTTCCGTAGTCTCAGCATCATGGTGGTCCAGCGCGCGCTTTGCTAAATCCTTCACGTAGGCAATTCCGATGATGTTATCGAGGTCATCTCCGGCAACAGGAATACGTGAATACCCAGAGCGCAGAGCTAGCGATAAACCTTGGCGAAGTGTCTTATCGCGCTCGACCCAGACCATCTCGGTGCGCGGAACCATCAGCTCGCGCACCAATGTGTCGCCGAGTTCGAAATCGTTGTCGGCAAGATGGCTGAGATCGCTCTCAATCAATCCACGTTTTTGAGCATGGTCATAGAGATATGAAATTGCATTTGCTAAATAACTCGGGAGGGGATTCATTTCTGTTGTGCCCATTTCTTGACGATAGTCTCTTGAAGTTCAAACATGATCTTCTCTTCATCTTTATCGGCATGGTCATATCCCAGGATGTGCAGTAGTCCGTGCGCTGCCAGGATGTAAATCTCGTGCTCGGCGCTGTGGCCAGCAGTCGCGGCTTGGTGGGCAGCAACAATCGGATCAATGACGATATCGCCAAGAGTTACTGCATCGTCTCTGCTTTCCGGCATATCCATTGGGAATGAGAGAACATCGGTGGTGCCTGGTTCATCCATCCATTTAATGTGAAGCTCTTCCATCTCAGCATCATCAACAAAGGTGACTGAAAGCTCGCAATCAGGATGCAAATCCATGTAATCGATTCCGAAAGTCAGCAGAGATTCAATCTCACGCTCTGGGGCAGCGACACCAGAGCGATTAGTTACCTCAATTGTCATGACTGCTTGTGAATACTGACTGGCGCATGTTTTGTCGCATCGTATGCGTCATATGCCTTCACGATGTCACCAATCAAACGGTGACGGACTACGTCTTCTGCAGTCAGATCCATAAATGCGATATCTGCCACGCCATCAAGAATGGAACGAATAATTCCAAGTCCGCTGCGCTGACCGTTAGGCAAGTCATTCTGTGTGATGTCACCTGTAATTACCATCTTGGAACCGAAACCAAGGCGGGTCAGGAACATTTTCATTTGTTCGGGTGTGGTGTTCTGGGCTTCATCCAAGATGATAAATGCGTCATTGAGTGTACGTCCGCGCATAAATGCAAGAGGTGCAACTTCGATGATTCCAGATTGAATCAAACGTGGAATCGAATCGCCATCAATCATGTCGTGCAGCGCATCAAAGAGTGGGCGCAGGTATGGATCAATCTTCTCGCTTAATGTTCCTGGCAGAAATCCCAGCTTCTCCCCTGCCTCAACTGCGGGACGAGACAAGATAATGCGATTGACCTGCTTTGCTTGCAGTGCAGCAACTGCCTTGGCCATTGCAAGATAGGTCTTACCGGTACCGGCAGGGCCAATTCCAAAAGTGATTGTGTTCTCTTCAATTGCATCGACATATAACTTCTGATTGGCTGTCTTAGGCCTGATTGTTTTGCCGCGATTACTAACGATATTCAATGAGAGAACTTCGCCAGGGCTTTGCGCTGGCTTTGCCTCAATCATCGCAATGCTGCGTAAGACTGCGTTGACGTCGAGCGCCTGACCAGAACGAATCACAACCAACATCTCGCCAAAAAGTTTTTCTAGCGCCATGCAATCAACATGTGGGCCGCGCAAGGTGATTTCATTGCCGCGCACAGTGATATTGACGGAAGGGAATGCGGCTTCAATCGCCAAGATGTTGGCATCGCCCGCACCAAGGAGAGCAACCATCGGAATGGCCGGAGGGATCGTGACTAAGAGGCGCTCCATATGAGTGAAAATGTATCGGGTGGAGGGTCTTTTCACCACACAGAAAGGGCCGTGTTGACCGCGGCAAGTGCAGCCAGACCGGCGTGAGCTGAGCGCAAAATCGGCCGGCCCATCAGAACAACCTTGGCGCCAGCGGCGGCAAAGGTTGTGACTTCCTCATCAGTTAGGCCACCTTCAGGGCCGATGATGATGGCCACCTTTGTCGCGCCAGGAACTACTACCTGAGAAATTGTCATAGTGGCTGATTCGTGAAAGACAAGTGCGAGATCTACTTTTGCAATTTCATCGATGATGTCTTCCGTTGTCGCAACTCCTGCAACGTCAGGGATACGAAAACGTCGCGATTGCTTTGATGCCTCGCGTGCTGTGTGCTGTAACTTTTCAATTTTCTCATCGGCGCGACCAATGCTGCGAGCTGCCTTCCACATCACGATCCGGTCTGCGCCGCCTTCAGTACACATCTCAATCGATTCCTTGATGCGATCGCCTTTAGGGATTGCCTGCACAATAGTGAAGTGCTGCACGAGTGAATCTTCGAAACCTGTCTCAAGAACGGTTACTGTCATCGACTTCTTATTGACGTTTTCTACACTGACGCGTGACCAGGCACCTTTACCGTCGCTTAAGTTGAAGATTTCACCCGCTGCAATACGGAGAACCTTGATTGCATGGTGTGCGTCTTCACTCTCGAATTCGTAGCGAGCACCGACCGTAGTGGGTAAATCCTCAACGAAGAATAAAGTCAACATTAACGGTGGAAGGCATCTCTAAATTTGGCGAACAATCCATCTTGATGGCGCTTAATCGTGACATCGCCATCCTTTTCACCACGTGCCTTGGCAAATTCTTTGAGCAACTTCTCCTGCTCTTTATTGAGCTTATGAGGAGTCTCGATATCAACGTGCACGATCAAGTCACCACGATGTGTGGTGCGAAGGCGAGTCATGCCCTTGCTCTTTACTGAAACCGTTGTGCCGCTCTGGGTGCCTGGCTTGATATGAACATCGATGGGTCCATCAAGGGCTTCAACTTTTACAGTTGTTCCCAAAGTTGCTGCAGCAAAAGGAACAGAGATGGCAACATGCAGATTCTCGCCATCGCGGAGCAAGTAGTCATGATCCTTCTCGACGATTTCAACGTAGAGGTCACCAGCTGGTCCGCCGCCGGCGCCGACTTCACCGCGACCTGACATCTGGATACGGTTACCAGTCTCAACGCCTGCTGGAACCTTGATGTTGATATTCTGCTTTGCACGCACACGACCATCACCAGCACACTCGCGGCAAGGATCTGTAATCACTGTTCCATAACCAGAGCAGCTGCTGCATGGTCTGGATGTCATGACCTGACCTAAGAACGACTTCTGCACATATTGCATCTCACCACGACCACCGCAGACTTTGCAGGTCTCTGGGTGTGAATTATTGGCAGTGCCTTGGCCTTCGCACTTTTCACAAACAACCGCGCTTTCGATAGTGATATCGCGTTCGGTTCCAAAGCAGGCTTCATGTAAATCAACTTCGATACGAATCAGCGCATCTTGCCCCTGACGCATACGTGGACGAGGTCCGCGATTTCCACCGCCACCAAAGAATGCATCCATGATGTCGCTAAATCCGCCGCCGCCGAATCCTCCACCGAAGTCGTTAAAACCGCCGCGGCCACCCATGTCGTATTGCTGACGCTTTTGCGGATCGCTCAAGACATCATAGGCAGCGGTTACATCTTTAAATTTATTCTGCACCTCAGGATCCGGATTAACATCGGGATGCAGCTCGCGCGCAATCTTGCGATAGGCCTTCTTAATCTCATCCTGCGTTGCTCCGCGTTGGACGTTAAGAAGCTCGTAAAAATCAGCCATTGTTATTGAGCACTCTCCGTAATAAATCGTCCAACATATCGGGCTACAGCAGATACTGCAGACATAGAACCAGCGTAATCCATGCGGGTAGGTCCGAGCACACCGAGCGCGCCTAATGAGTTGTTTTCAGTGCCGTACCCAACAGTGACGAGAGAAGTTGTTTGTAGATGAGCATCTTTCTGCTCGCTTCCGATCATGACATTGACCGTTGGATTGGCATCATCCAAAAGGCGCAATAGAACAACTTGCTCTTCGAGGGCTTCCAAGATCGAGGATAAATCAGTGCCATCGCCAGATCGGGCGAGGTGCGCTGTACCAGAGATAGCCATCTTCTCGCGGCTTTGTGAATCACCGATGATGGGATATTTCACGACTGCAACTTGTTTTGTAATGTCAGAGAGCAACTTGGCGCTGCGCTTAAGCAAATCTTCTAAGTCATATGAACCATGCAAAAAAGTTTCAATGGCACGGCGTTCAGCATTGGAGAGCGGTTTTACCGTCGCCAACTTATCGACGAAGATGCGATAGCCGCGATCTGTCGGTATGCGGCCTGCGCTTGTGTGGGGCTGAGCAATCAAGCCTTCATCTTCCAATACAGCCATCTCGTTGCGAATTGTTGCGGGCGAAATGCCCAGAGCATGGTTTTCAGCAATTGCCTTGGAGCCGACTGGTTCTTGAGTCTGGACGTACTCCTCAACAATGGCTCGAAGAATCTCGAGTCTGCGATCAGTAGTCATGGGCGGCAGTTTACCTGCGAACCCTTAAGCAAGCATTTCTTGAGTAATTCTGTCTGCAATCAGGCGACCTTTAGGTGTCAGTGCAATCGCATCAGGTAGATCAATAACATGGCCACTCTTGATGTATTCAACGGTGCGCTCGTATTGAGCAACTGTTAAAGCTGCCTTGCGCACTCCTGCCGGCATACGAATGGCCAACATGATGTACTCAGACTTCCTCTGTTCATCGTTAAGAACTTCTGAATCTTTAATCGGTGACTGGCCAGCAAAGACGCGCTCTTTATAAGCGGTGGGGTGCTTTACGTTCCAGAATCGCTTCTGGTCGATATGCGAATGCGCACCTGGTCCTAGTCCCCACCAGTTGTTGGATTTCCAATAGGTGATGTTGTGGCGAGATTGATGACCTGGCTTTGACCAGTTGGAGAGCTCGTACCACTTCATGCCTTTCTGCAAGGTTTGTTGATCCACCAGCAGATACATATCTGCCATCAAATCATCATCTGGCATCGTTAATTCACCGCGTTTAATCTGCGCTGCCAGCTTGGTGCCATCTTCGACAATCAGTGCATAGGCGCTGATGTGATCGATATCCAAGGAGAGCGCCTCTTTGACGGTAGATGCCCAATCGCTTAAGGATTCACCGGGTGCGCCGTAAATAAGGTCGACAGAGATAGATCCAAAACCTGCAGCGCGTGCCATATCCACTGCTTTGCGCACATTTTCTGGATTGTGAGTGCGATCGAGAACTTTAAGGACATGCTCCTTATTGGATTGCATGCCAAATGAGATGCGATTAAAACCGGCTTCGATATATCCATCGAGCTTTTCTTGAGTTACTGAATCTGGGTTAGCTTCAAGGGTAATTTCGCAATCTTCGGTAATTCCGTTGCGAGCCTTGATTGCAGTAAGCACGCGGCCTAAATCCTTGGGTGGAATCAGCGAAGGCGTGCCGCCGCCAAAGAAGATTGTGCTGACTTCGTCGGTAGGTGTTGTCTCAAGTTCCTTTAAGACAGCATCGATGTAATCAGCAGAGACGATTTCAAGAGATGCGCCATCTTGTAGCTCGGAAGGCGTATAGGTATTAAAGTCACAGTAGCCGCATCGTCGTACGCAATACGGAATGTGTACGTAGTACGAGAACACGCGCTTAGTTTTCGAGCTTGCGCGCTGCTTTGATCTTCTCGATATCAGCATCGGTAGCAAGAGCTGCAACGAAGGCTTCTTGTGGAACTTCAACGCGTCCCACCATCTTCATGCGCTTCTTACCTTCTTTTTGCTTCTCGAGAAGTTTGCGCTTACGTGAGATATCTCCGCCGTAGCACTTTGCAAGAACGTCCTTACGGATCGCGCGAATGGATTCGCGAGCGATGATGCGAGAACCAATTGCAGCCTGAATAGGAACTTCGAATTGCTGACGAGGGATGAGCTCGCGGAGCTTGCCGGTCATCATCACACCGTACGAGTACGCCTTATCGCGGTGAACAATTGCGCTAAAGGCATCAACAGCTTCACCTTGTAGCAAGATATCTACCTTC
>NZ_JBJTMK010000017.1:0-4071 GCF_046070465.1 Candidatus Planktophila sp.
CAAGATCCAGGAAATGCTGGCACCATCTTGCATTTCATGTAAGTAGACAATTCGAGCTGCAGCTTTTGTCGCGAGTGTGGAAAGTTCTGTAATTTCGCGACGGGGAAGCACGCAGAGGGCAAGAACGCCCTGCGGAGTAACAGTTGAAGTCATTTCAGCCATTACTGCGTCTGTTACTTCAACGACATCAATCTCATTGAGATCAAAGTCAGATAATTTTAAGAGACCAGAATTTGTGACATAGAGATGTTTGATAAATGGCGCGCTCTTAGAAGTCAGCGCTTCACTTGCTGCCTGCAATCCCTCTGCAACAAAGAAGCCTGCGCTCCGTCTCTCTTTAACGCCTCGAGAACCAATAAGAGCCTTCACTCGCGCAACGTGTGGCGAGTGAAGGCTCTCTATCATTGGCTTTAAATAGCTGACTGAGGATTACTTCTGAGCTGCAGCAACGTGTGTGCGAGCAACTTCAACAAGTACCTTGAATGCAGCTGGATCGTTTGTTGCGATATCTGAAAGTACGCGACGATCAACTTCAAGACCTGCAAGCTTGAGGCCCTGGATCAAACGATTGTAGGTAAGTCCGTTCTCACGTGCTGCTGCATTAATACGCTGGATCCAGAGCTGACGGAAGTCGCCCTTCTTATCTTTGCGGTCATTAAATGCATAGACCATTGAGTGCGTTACTTGCTCCTTCGCCTTTGTGAAAAGACGTGAACGCTGGCCACGATATCCGGCTGCGCGCTCGAGGGTTGTGCGACGCTTCTTAGCTGCGTGTACTCCGCGCTTTACTCTCATCGGTTATCCCCCTTACTTCAAACCAAGCATGCGCTTGGCTGTCATTGTGACGGTTGGCTTTGCAGATTGTTCTTGGCTCATACGACGAGTAACACGTGATGACTTGTGCTCCAAAAGGTGGCGCTTGCCTGCACGCTCATGCATGATCTTTCCTGAACCTGTAACGCGAAAAGTCTTCTTCGCGCCACTGTGGGTCTTCATCTTTGGCATTTCTATCTCCTCTTACCTTGTTACTGCGTCGTTAGCGAAAAATTATTCTGCAGCGATTTCAGCGGCCTTAGCTTTAGCAGCTCGTGCCGCCTTCTGCTCTGCCACTGCTTCGGTCTTCTTCTTTGTTGGACCGAGCACCATTGTCATATTTCGTCCCTCTTGCTTTGGGGCGAACTCGACGAAGGCAATCTCTTTTACATCTTCTGCAAGACGTTGCAAGAGCTTGAAACCGAGCTCTGGACGTGTTTGCTCACGTCCACGGAACTTCATGGTGATCTTCACTTTGTCGCCACCCTTGAGGAATTTCTCAACCGCTGAGCGCTTTGTCTCGTAGTCGTGATTTTCAATCTTCGGAGTAAGGCGTACTTCCTTTACAACAATATGGGTCTGGTTCTGACGAGCTTCGCGTGCCTTCTGTGCAACTTCGTACTTGTACTTTCCGAAATCCATAATTTTGCATACGGGTGGATTGGCCTCAGCTGCGATCTCTACGAGATCGAGTCCGATTTCATCCGCCATCGCCATAGCAGCTTCGATATCTACGACTCCTACTTGCTCGCCTGTGTAATTAATCAGACGAACCTGAGGTGTGCGGATTCGATCATTGATGCGTGGGTCAGTGGAGATTTGATATTCCTTTGCTCGGTTTATTTCGTGTAACCATGGCGCCTGAAAGTTGAATGCGCACCGAACAAGAAAACCCTGAAAGGGTTTTTCCTGACATACCAATCCGAGCTATTTTCACCCTTCAGATAGCCGAGGCCATTGAAGCGAGCGCTTGCGGAGGTGGGAGTGCGAACTCCTCTTTCAGTAGCCGCTGGCTACTGGTCTGGAGAGAGTCTAAAGGATGAGCGCTCGGATGAGAAATTGAGGCTTTCTACCGCATATCGACGAGGGCATTGGGGGCCATTTTCGGGCAAGTATCGCCCGGCGCGATCACGCCTTCAAAATGCCACCACTCGTTGGCGTAAACACGGCAAAGACCGAAACGTGACCCATTGGTCTCGAGCCAGGCAGCGCCGAGGCGATCACCTGGATAGTTCACATCAATGGCTAAGCCGTGTGGATGGTGGGAAAACTGCGGAGGTAAAACCCACTTGGCCGCTTCGGTCTCACTTCCGTACTTCTTTATCGCATTGGTAAAGAGAAAAGCTTGTCGTTCTGTGTTTCGAAATCCTGAAGTGATGTAGAGGTGTACTCCTTCACGATCGGCAGCTGTTGCAGCAGCTTCGAAACGAGCCTGCAGAATTGGATGAATTCTATTGACGATGCCACCAGCGGTTGCGCTCTCGACTATTGGAGAGCTACCAAGTGAAATGAGTGGCGCCGCACAGTGAACTTCTTTAGTCACTCGAATCGTCGCAGAAGACTTGTCAAAGCACGACAGAGTGGGCGGTAAATTAGGGTCAAGGGATATTGACCCTGTTGAGAGAGCGGTGATTGCCCCGACTACAAGCGATGTAAATATCGCTGCAACTGGTAAGTGTTCTCTAGCCACCCATTGCATGATATCCACCATCAACGTGGATGATCTCTGCAGTGGTCTTTGGGAACCAATCACTTAACAAGGCAACTGTTGCCTGTGCTGCAGGAACAGGATCGGTGACATCCCATGCCATCGGACTGCGCTCATCCCAAAGCTCCTTAAAGCGAGCAAATCCTGGGATTGACTTTGCAGCCACCGTGCTGATGGGGCCTGCTGCTACGAGATTGACACGAATATTCTCTTTACCGAGATATTTTGCAAGGTAGCGGCTTGTGGATTCGAGGGCCGCCTTTGCAATTCCCATCCAGTCATAGAGCGGCCATGCAACCTGTGCATCAAAATCAAGGCCAACAACTGAACCACCATTTGTCATCAATGGACGACATGCGAGTGTGAGCGACTTGAGTGAATAGGCAGAGATCTGCACTGCAGTTGATACATCAGGCCATTGCGTATTGAGGAAGTTTCCGCCCAGTGCTGACTCCGGTGCAAAACCAATGGAGTGCACAACGCCATCAAGGTGAGGAAGATGCTTGCGCACCTCATCGGCAAGGGCATCAAGGTGATCTTGATTGGTGACATCGAGTTCGATGATCGGTGGCATCTGTGGAAGTCGGCCGGCAATTCGTGTGGTCAAACTAAGACCTCGGCCGAAACCTGTGAGGACGACATTGGCACCTTCTTCTTGAGCAAGACGAGCAATATGGAACGCGATGGATCCATCTGTGAGAACTCCTGTGACCAAGATGTTCTTGCCTTGAAGGATTCCCATATTAATGACCCATTCCTAATCCGCCATCAACTGGAATCAATGCACCAGTGATGTAGCTTGCCTGTGGAGATGCGATAAAGGTTACGACATCAGCGATTTCATCGGCGGTACAAAAACGCCCAAGCGGCACTTGACCGGCGATATCAGATCGTCTCTTCTCATCTAATGCTGCTGTCATATCTGTTTCAACGAAGCCAGGAGCGATGACATTTGCTGTGATTCCGCGACTACCAAGTTCGCGGGCAAATGATCGAGCCATTCCAACAAGACCTGACTTCGAAGCCGAATAGTTCACCTGACCGGCAGCTCCAACTCCCCCAACAACGGAGCCAATAAAGATAAGACGGCCGCGCTTGAGCTTCAGTAAGCCTTTTGTGGCACGCTTTGAAACACGGAATGCACCGGTGAGATTGGCATTAATGACACTTTCAAAATCTTCATCGCTCATGCGCATCACGAGCGTATCTTTAGTAATTCCAGCATTGGCAACGATGATCTCTGGCTGCCCAATTTCTGTCTCAATCTTGGTAAATCCAGCATCAACGGATTCAGTTGATGTGACATCCATCTGAACTGCATCAAATCCCTCTGGTGGAGTTCCGCTGCGATAGGTAACCACAACGCGATGGCCGGCGGCCTTCAGGCTCTGGGCGATAGCTAGGCCGATACCGCGATTGCCACCTGTGACGAGTGCAATAGAAGATGGATGTCACATCAACCGAATCCGTTGATGCTGGATTTACCAAGATTGAGAGAGAAATTGGGCAGCCAGAGATCATCGTTGCCAATGCTGGAATTACTAAAGATA
>NZ_JBJTMK010000018.1:0-4650 GCF_046070465.1 Candidatus Planktophila sp.
GCAGTTTCTTCTCGAGATTCGCGTAAGGCCAAATTCTTCCCGTAACAAAGTTGGCGGATCTGTTGGTGAACCGCCACGGCTAGTGGTTGCAGTGCAAGCGCCAGCAGTTGATGGCAAAGCAAATCAAGCTGTTATTAAAGAGTTAGCGAATGCATTTAATCTGCGCGCCCGTGACTTCACAATCGTCTTCGGTGAACTCGGGCGAGATAAGCGGTTGCTCATAGCTGGTGATGCGGAAGCTCTGAAGACACGTCTTGAAGAATTACTAGGAGAGCCTCGGCTCTTGTAGAACTCGCCTCTTCACCACTTCGTTGACTGCCGCATAGATCACAATTAACCCGGCGAGGGTAGCAAGCTGTACTGCCGGCACTCCATCAATTTTGAGTGAGTGCCCAATCAGGGTGTAGGGCAGAGCCAAGACGATAAGTGCAAGTAGGGCGCTTGATATCGCCAGTCCTTTTCCTGGCTTGCTTCGCCAGAATGGGCGCTGGCTCCTGAGAACCAACATGACTACCAATTCAGTCAAAGTTGATTCGATAAACCACGCACTTCGGAAGAGAACTTCATCGGCATGAAAGATGTTGATGAGTAGCCAGAATGTGAGCAAATCAAAGAGAGAACTAATGACACCAAAGATGAGCATGAAGCGTCGAATAGATTTGATATCCCAACGGGTAGGCCGCTGAAGGCTTTCTGGGTCAGTGTTATCGCCGGCGATCATCAGCGCCGGGAAGTCCGATAGAAAATTCAACAGCAGTATCTGGATTGGGAGCAAAGGAAGGAATGGTAGAAATATCGAGGCGATTGCCATAGAGAGCATATTTCCGAAGGCAGCGCTCAGGCCGACCCGTATGTACTTCATCGTGTTAAGAAATGTCTTGCGTCCTAATTGAACTCCATCTGCCAACACACGTAGATCGGATTCCAAAAGAACTACAGCAGCAGAATCCTTTGCAACTGGAACTGCATTGCTTACAGAAATTCCTACATCTGCAGCTTTAATTGCAGCGCAATCATTTATTCCATCACCAAAGAATCCAACAGTATGGCCAATTCTCTTCAACGCTAAGACTATTCGCTCCTTCTGAATGGGATCGACTTCAGCTAATACCCGGACATCACCTAGCGCTTCCTGAAGCTCTAGTTCGCTCATTTCGGATATGGCTTTGCCATCTAGAACTCGACTGGTTTTCAAGCCAACTCGATTGGCTATGTACTGGGCAGCAAATGGGTTATCGCCGGTAATCAGAAAAGGTTCGATTCCAAGTTCTTTGAGCTGCGTAATCGATTCTTTTGCGTCCGGTTTTTCTGGATCAATAAAGAGAAGAAAACCTTCAAGGTGCAACTCTGATTCATCAGCGTGAGAGAGCGAAGTTGATGCACTCCGCTTAGAGGCCACTGCAATTACTCGCCCGCCCTTGCTGCTTAGCTCTTGAAAAAGTGCATCGATGCGCTCTCGATAACCTGCAAGTTCGACTAGCTCTCCTTCAATTAATAAGGAAGAGCACTTATCTACGACTGAGTGGAAGGCACCTTTGGTAACAATTTCACCTTCAGCGGTAAGAATTGAGAGCATTCTTCGAGTGAAGTCGTAAGGTATTTCATCTAGAGCAGCGATAACGGGCGGCTCTGGATGAGCGGCAACGATTGCTTGGTCGATGGGATTGAGAAATGATTTTTGAAGACTCGCATTGAGCGCCGCTAGTTCTAGAACTCGATTACTCGCTTTTCCCTCGCAATCGATTGCTCGATCGAGCGAGACGGTTCCCAAGGTAAGCGTCCCGGTCTTATCTGTGCAGAGTGCGGTCATGGATCCAAAATCCTCAATGACATCCAATCGTTTCACGAGCACTTTTTTAGTTGCCATAACATGTGCGCCAGCGCTGAGTGACACGCTAATAATGGCCGGAAGCAATTGCGGGGTGAGGCCTACCGCTAATGCCAATGAGAAGAGGAGTGATTCTAAGAGCGGGCGATGAAAGTAGAGGTTGACAAGGAAGATGAGAGTTACGAGAAAAAACATCGACTTCGCAATTAACTTTCCGAAGTCTTCAATTCCAATCTCAAAAGATGTACGAGGCGGAGCAGCTTGTAAATCAGCCTCTAGTTTTCCAAATCGAGTATCTCGACCAAGAGCAAAAACTCTTCCTTGCGCTGTACCGGAGACGACATGAGTTCCGAAATAGATCTCACCTTCAGACTTTTCTACTGGGAAAGATTCGCCAGTCAGTGCAGATTCATCCACCATTAAATCTGATGCAATTATGATCTTGAGATCGGCTGGGATCAGATCGCCAGCTTTAAGAAGGACAACGTCACCGATTGAAAGAGATTCTTCATCAATGAAGAGTTCTTCACCATTACGTATTACCCGAACGGGAGTCGCCAATTGTGTGAGAAGGCCATCCATGATTCGACCAGCTCGATGCTCCTGTATAAAGCTGAGAAGGCCACTGGGAATAATGATTGCCAGAATGATCAGGCCATCAATAGTGTCACCAGCAATTATTGATATTGCGGTAGCAAAGAAGAGAATCAAGACAATAGGAGAGGAGAACTGCTTGATCAGAAGGGCTGCCGAATTGCCCAAGCGTTTTTCTCTCATAGAGAGAGCATGACATAGAGAGGAAGAGAAGAGTGGCTCGGGACAGGATCGAACTGTCGACCTCACGATTTTCAGTCGCGCGCTCGTACCAACTGAGCTACCGAGCCATTATGTAATTGTTAACTGCCTTAGTAAGAAAGAGAGAGCGTGTGGACACTCTCTCTTTCTAGCGACCCGGACGGGACTTGAACCCGCGACCTCCGCCGTGACAGGGCGGCGCGCTAACCAACTGCGCTACCGGGCCTTGATAAATCAAAGCCGTTACTGCAAGTGCCTTACGTGCCCCCAACGGGATTCGAACCCGTGTTACCGCCGTGAAAGGGCGATGTCCTAGGCCCCTAGACGATGGGGACGTATGAGGCTGGGAAAGAATACCGGGTCAGAGCGCAGGCTCCAAACCGGTTATCTGCTCTTGCGAATAGCCACCATCGAGGTTGAAATCAATGTAATTCCAGCTGCTAGCAAGCCAATCAGTGCCCCTAATGAACCACCCAATGTTGCGGCGACGAATTCGCCAGTCGTGACAGTAGTGATGGCAACCGCACCAAGAAGTAGCGGCCACCTGCGATCGATGAGAAAGATAAAGGCAGATGCCGGAGCGACGACAATCGCAATCAGATATGAGATGACTCGGTGATCTGTGGCGAAGAGAAATTGCGTTGCAAGAAAGAAAGTCGCCATTGAAATCAGATAACCAAGAGTTTGATTAACTTTTCTCTCGAAGGAGAGATAAACCCAGATACTTCCCAGCGCAACCCACCACAATGCGTAAACAGCACTTTGATCTGGCTCAACACCGTAGAAGCGACCGATTGTCATAAAACCTGTAATAAAGAGAAATCCATAGCAGCCAATATGCAAAATCTCATGGCGGTATCGAATAAACGAATACAAGGCGACAGCCGTACCTGTCAGAAATGGAAACCAAGGAGCGCCATTGGTGTCAGCGGCAAAAGCGGCCGCACCCGTTGCCGCGATTGCCGCGCCCATTGAGAGCACGCTGGTGAGTCGAAGGCGCATCGCATTGAGATCGCTTAAGTAATGGGCAATAACGAGAAGCGCGATTGAGACAAATGCGGCAGCTGCGGTTTGAACAGCGCGCGGTGCATCTCCCCAAAATTTTCCTGCAATAAAAAGGACGGCAATGATGACGAATGCGCCGCCGAGATACGCCGCAATTTCAGCGAAGATGCTCTTTCGTGAATCTGGACCATCGAGAGCTTCAAAGCGAGAATCTATGAGCTCGGATTGCTCTGGGCTAATAGATTCTTCTTCGACGAGAGTCTTAAGAACTTCGCGAAGTCGCTTCGAACCTTCTTGCATGAATTACAACACCCACTGCACTGTTACAGAGACGGTGACATCCTGCTGACCAAGATCTACCACAGTCGAAGCATCTTCCGCCTTTGCTGATGCAGCGTAGACGGGTACCGAAATTGCCGGGCTGCCGTTCTCGGTGAGGTAGTTAACCTTTCCGAGTTTTACTCCTAGCAGCTTGGCATATGAAGTTGCCTTCGCCTTTGCATTCTTAACAGCTACTGCGCGTGCAGATTCTGCTGCCTTAGCTGAATCGAGAATAAATGGTGATACTGCATTGATTTGCACCGCATCACCAGCTGCAGCAACGACCGCATCAACAACTGCGCCAGCAGAAGCTGCTGCGCGGATAACGACTGAAAATACCTGTGAACCACGGTAGCCAGTCAGAGTAGATCCGCCATTGCTGTCGTATTTGTATTCAGGGTAGACAGTGATGTTCTGTGTCGCAATATCTTTTGTCGAAATACCGGCAGCAATCAACGCTTTACGTACAGCAGCTGCATTGGTGGAAGTTGTTGCAAGAGCCTCTTTATTAGTTGGTGATACTGCAGTCACAGTCGCGGTCAATCGAACTGCATCTGGTGCAACCTTGACTGTTCCTTCGGCGCTCACAGTGATGTAGCGCGTCGATGTAGCAGCCGAAGCCGATACAGGAGATGCTACGCCTGCGATGAGTGCGAGGGGAGTAAGTAGGAAAAGTGTTTTCTTAATCAATGAGGTTGTCA